>JASHTE010000033.1 GCA_030040695.1 Vulcanimicrobiota bacterium
AATATCGCGCGGATCGCGTTGGAGCACTTCGCACCGGCACGACGCTAGGGGATGAGGATTCCGTCATAAGGAGATCACCGTGAAAAACCAACTCGAACAGCTCGCCGATGTCGGGCAGAGCGTTTGGCTCGACAACCTTCGGCGCAGCATGTTCTCCTCCGGTGAGCTCACGCGTCTCATCGGGCAAGGGCTGCGCGGCATGACCAGCAATCCGTCGATCTTCGAGAAGGCGATCGGGACGAGCAGCGACTACGACGATCAGCTACGCACGCTGCTCTCGAGCGAGCGGAGCCCTGACGCGCTTTTTTGGGACCTCGCGATCCAGGACATTCGGAATGCCTGCGACGCCTTCACGCCCGTCTTCATGGCGGCCGGGGGACGCGACGGCTTCGTGAGCCTCGAAGTCTCGCCGCTGCTCGCGCATGACACCGCGGGAACGATCGCAGCCGCAAAGGACCTGTGGGCCCGCGTCGATCGCCCGAATCTCATGGTGAAGATTCCCGGCACTGCGGAGGGATTACCCGCGATCGAGGAGTCGATCTACGCGGGCGTCAACATTAACGTTACCCTGATCTTCTCGGTGGAGATGTACGAGAAGGCGGCACGAGCATACATTCGCGGGCTCGAACGGCGCATCGCCGAAGGGCGCGCCGTCGAGTCCATCGCCTCGGTGAACTCGGTCTTCGTCAGCCGCATCGACACGCTCGTCGACAAGATGCTTCAGGCGCGCATCGACAAGGGTGAGCACGCCCTCGAGCCGCTGCTCGGCAAAGCCGGAATTGCCGGCTTGAAGCTCACGTACGAGAAGTTCCGTGAGATCTTCTACGGTGAGGCGTTCGCTCGGTGCCGTGCTGCCGGCGCCGGTGTGCAGCGTCCGCTTTGGGCCTCGACCTCGACGAAGAACCCGAGATATTCCGACTTGATGTACGTCGAGAGCGTCGTCGGACCGGAGACCGTGAACACGATGCCCGAAAACACGCTCGCCGCCCTGCTCGATCACGGAAAGATCGTGCAGAACACCGTCGAGCACGACGTCGAAGGCGCGCGCGCGACATTCCGCGCCCTCCAAGACGCGAGGATCTCGATGTTCGACGTGACACAGCAGCTGCAGGTCGAAGGTGTAAAACTCTTTGCCGATGCGTATACCGCTCTGCTCGGTGCAATCGTCTACAAGCAGAAGCAGCTTGCATCCGGCGCCCGGCGTGTAACGTTCTCGCTCGGCGCCGCACAGCCACAGGCCGATGAAGCGCTCGCGGGCGTCGCCTCGCAAGATTTTCTCAAGCGTATGTGGGCAAAGGACCCCACACTCTGGACCGACGACCCAAAGGCAGCACCGATCATAACGCATGCGCTCGGATGGCTCGACATACCACAGCGCTCATTTGAAGGCGTCGCGGACTACCTCTCGTGCGCCGATGATATACGAACCGCTTTCGATTTCGCGGTCGTCTGCGGCATGGGCGGATCGTCCCTCGCCCCGGATATCCTCTCCGAGACCTTCGCCAAGATCGACCGCTACCCGCAGCTCCTCGTTCTCGACTCGACCGACCCAGCGCAAATTGCAGAGCTCGAGTCAAAAATCGATCTCCCGCACACGCTCTTCTTCATCTCGAGCAAGAGCGGGACCACGACCGAGCCTAACGCCTTCTACGCGTACTTCCACGCGAAGGTCGCGAAGGCGGTAGGATCCGCTAGTGCGGGGCGGCACTTCATCGCGATCACCGACCCGGGAACCCCGCTCTTCGAAGAGGCCAAACGTAGCAACTTCCGCAGGTGTTTCGAGGGCGATCCCGATATCGGAGGCCGCTACTCTGCCCTTTCAGCCTTCGGCGTGGCGCCTGCGGCGATCGCGGGCTACGATGTCAAGCTCTTGCTCGATCGCGCGCTCGGGGCGATGCACGCGAACGACAAGAATATCGATCCGCGCAACGTTCCCGGCGTCTGCTTCGGCGCGGCGATCGGCGGCCTCGCCGTCCGCGGGCGCGATAAGCTAACGATCGTCACGCATCCTGCAGTGCACGCTTTCGGCGCGTGGGCGGAGCAACTCGTCGCGGAGTCGACCGGAAAGCTCGGCAAGGGCGTCGTTCCCATCGAAGGCGAGGCGCTCGGAACGCCGCAGCAGTACGGCGACGACCGCCTCTTCGTGTACGTCGGCGCAACCCTTCCGCAGCCCGACCGCAGCGCGGAGGAGCGCCTCGCTGCGCTCGAATCGGCGGGACATCCAGTGATTCGCCTCGCGATGAACGATCCGTACGATCTCGGCGAGCAATTCTATCTCTGGGAGGTCGCGATCGCGACCGCCGGTTCGGTGCTACGCATCGACGCCTTCGATCAACCCAACGTTCAGGAGTCGAAGGACAACACGAAGGCGCTGCTCGAGGAGTACGCGCATACCGGGCGCCTTCAAGAGCCGCCCGTTGCGGTCGCAGGCGACGTCTTCGATCTCTCGTTTCTTTCGGGAAGCAGCGGCGCGAAAGGCTTACGCGACGTGCTCGCGCAGGTGCACCCCGGTGACTACGTGGCGATCACCGCGTACATCGCGCGCAACGAACGGCACATCGCACTGCTCGACGACCTGCGGCTCGAGATTCGTGATGGGCTGCGTACGGCCACGACCGTCGGATTCGGCCCGCGCTTTCTCCACTCGACGGGGCAACTCCACAAAGGCGGCCCGTCGAGCGTCGTCATCGTACAGATCGTCGCCGATGAGGCGACCGATCCGCCGATCCCTTCGATGAATGTCGGCTTCCGCACGCTCCTCGCGGCGCAGGCGCTCGGCGACTGGCAGTCGCTGGACGGACGCAAACGTCGCGGCGTTCGCGTTCATGTGAAGGGAGAGATCCCTGCGGGGCTACAACGCTTGCGCGGTGCGATCGGCGACGCGCTTTCCGTGAGGACATAAGGCACCGACATGCGACTCGGAATGATCGGCCTCGGCCGAATGGGCGGAAACATGGTAACGCGCCTGCTGCGCGGCGGTCACGAGGTCGTTGTCTACGCGCGAACGCGAACATCGGTGGAGGAGGCGGCTGCAGGCGGCGCGATTGCTTCGAGCGGCCTCGAAGATCTCGTTTCCAAGCTTTCACCACCGCGCGTCGTTTGGGTGATGGTTCCCGCGGGTAAGCCGACCGACGATGTGATCGACCGCCTCGCGGAGCTCTTGCAGCCGGGTGACATCATCATCGACGGCGGTAACACGAACTATAAAGACGGATTGCACCTCTACGAGCGCTGCAAGAAGCACGGCGTCGAGCTCGTCGACGCGGGGACGAGCGGCGGTGTCTGGGGGCTGCAAGAGGGCTACTGCCTCATGGTGGGCGGCGAAGAGAACGCCGTCAAGACGTGCGAGCCGATCTTCACGACGCTCGCTCCGGCGGGAGGCTATGCGCACGTCGGTGGACCGGGTGCCGGGCACTTCTCGAAGATGGTGCACAACGGTGTCGAGTACGGCATGTTACAAGCGTACGGTGAGGGCTTCGAGATTCTCGAGAAGTCGGATTTCAATTTCGATCTCAAGCAAGTCGCCGAGCTCTGGCGCCACGGAAGCGTCGTGCGCTCCTGGCTGCTCGATCTCGCGGTGCGCGCCTTCGACCAAGATCCAAAACTCGCGAAGATCGCCGGATACGTCGACGATACCGGCGAGGGGCGGTGGACCGTGCAGGCGGCCATCGACGAAAACGTTCCCGCACCGGTCATCACGCTCTCACTGCTTGCGCGGCTTGCGTCGCGCCAGGACGAGTCATTCAGCGCAAAGGTGATTGCAGCGTTACGCAATCAGTTTGGCGGTCACGCAGTCAAAGAGGAGACCCATGCTTGAGACGGCGACGCCGGCCACTGCAGGTGACGGCGAGCGCCTGAACCCGCTCCGCGCGGGGATCGAGAGCGACCGCATCTCCGATCCCTGCAACGTCGTCCTCTTCGGTGCGAGCGGTGACCTCTTCAAGCGCATGCTCCTCCCCGCCATCTGGTCGCTGCGGGTGCGCGGCATACTACCGAATGGCTTTGCGCTCGTCGGCTTCGCGCGTACGAAGTATAGCGACGAGCAGTTCCGCGACTACTGCCGTCAGCAGCTCGAGGAATTCTCTACCGACGGCTCCAAGCCGCGCGGGGAGTTGTGGGAGAGCTTTGCGCAGTGCTTCAGCTACATCACTGCCGACTTCAAGCAGGTCGCGCACTTTCAGCAACTGCGGAAGCGGCTCGAAGAGAACGACAAGCGCTTCGGAACCGGCGGGAACCGCCTCTTCTACCTCGCCACGCCGCCCTCGGTATTTCCCGGCGTGATCGAGATGTTACGGCGAGCCAACCTGGACCCTCGCAGCAACGAACAGGGCTGGA
>JASHTE010000310.1 GCA_030040695.1 Vulcanimicrobiota bacterium
ATGAAGTCGCGCTTCCATTCCTCGAAGCCGCCGAACGCCTGCCCGAGCATCTCATAGAGCCTCCCCTTGGTCAGGTCCTCCGGCTTCTTCCTCAGGTTGTCGAAGTAGAGCTCGTGCAGCCTCATGCCGTTGTACTCGAATCCGAGGCGGCGTACGACCTCCGAGAAGGAGAGGTTCTCAGGAGCATTCTCGCGGCGCTCGCGAAGCTCCGCCAAGCGCTCGTCGAGCAGGTTCGTGTTCTTGACGTAGCCTTCGTAGAGAGAAAAATGTGTCTCGAGCGTGGCATCTGAGATGCCCTGCAGGCCGCTCAGGTCCCACTTCTTCGGTGTGTAGGTTCGTAGTGGCGCATAGAGTTTCATACGCTACGATATACCCGCACATGCCCGCTCGGGTGCTCGTCGGCGAAGGGGTCATGCTCCCCGGCGGAGCAGACTGCGAACAACGGAGGTGCACATATGAAGAATCCTTTGGACTCGCTGTGGGGGACGGTCATCTGTGGCGTCATCTTGACCGCCATCCTCTACTACATCGCCGGCCCCGTCCTGCACGGAGGACTCTGACGATGTGGCTCGAGCCTATCCTGCGCTGGATTCACGTACTCGCGGGCGTGATGTGGATCGGCTTGCTCTACTTCTTTAACTTTGTCAACGTCGACGCCGTCAAACAGGCTACCGCCGCGGGCGAGGCCGCGCCAATCGGGAAGTACGTCGTACCGCGCGCGCTCTTCTTCTTCCGCTGGGCGGCCGTCGTAACGTGGCTCGCGGGAGCGGGCTTGCTCAGCACTGTCAATACCGACGGTGTCAACGGTTTCGTCGGCGCGTTTCTCTTCCAGCGGCCGATCTTCATACCGATCGGCTTCGGCGTATGGCTCGGAACGATCATGATGCTCAACGTTTGGGGGCCGATCTGGCAGAATCAGAAGAAGATCCTCGGTCTCGTCCCGGCAACCGATGAGCAAAAGGCTCGCGCGCGCCGTGTCGCATTCCTCGCGTCACGCATCAATACGTTGCTCTCGATCCCGATGCTCTTCTTCATGGCAACGGGACCGCACGCGCTCTTCGTGGAGCAGATCTACCACTAGCATCGAGAGGCAGAGGAGCTGCACGCCCCTCTGCCTTCGTGCCAAAAGCAGGCATACCACCGGCGGTCGCTAATTACCCAAGCAAGGAAAGGGGCGCTCGGATATGCGTTATCTTCTCTTGCTTGCCTTCGCGATGCTGCTCTCTGGCGGCGCGGTGCTGTCGACAGCAAAACCCGCGTTGGCTGCCGGAACACCACTGAACGTCTGCAACCAGACCTCCACGAACATCTCCATCGCCGTCGGGTACTTTTCCAGCGGTCCCAGCGACACCAACACCGAGCTCACTGGGCCATTCGTCTCCACGGGATGGTGGGTTATCTCAGCCGGGCAATGTCAGAATGGCATCGCGAATCCGTTTGCGGCTCGCTATATGTACTGGTGGGGCTTTTACGATGGTGGCGCCGATCACTTGTGGAACGACGACACAACGGACTACCACTTCTGTATACCGAACATCCATTCCAACGGCGCGACGGTTCCCGGCTTTACGCTGGAAGACGAGAATGCCAACGAAGGTGCTTGCATCAACGCCTCTGCCGCGGATCCCTTTGGCGCGAACCAGTGGATTACCGCCCGCGAGGTGGACATGGACGTCAACCCAACGGTTTACTTCAACGGATACTAGGCTCCACCGGCGTTAGCACGATCTTTCCGATGTGCAGCGAGGACTCCATCCTGCGATGCGCCTCTGCCGCTTCGTCAAACGAGTAGACCGTATCGACGAGCGGCCTGATGGGATCCCGCCTCGGCAAAAGCCGCCAGATGCGCTCGCGGAGCGCATCGGCGATTGCCCCTTTCTCCTCGGGCGTTCGCGGGCGCAACGAGGTGCCGAAGATCGTGCCGCGCCTGTGCATGAGCGCGGCAACGTCGAGCTCCGCCCTCCGGCCGCCCTGCGTTGCGATGCACGCGATGCGACCGTCCATCGCAAGCGCGCTTAGGTCACGCGGGATATACGGCCCGCAGACGATATCGACGATGACGTCGACGCCCCGCCCATCCGTGATCCGTAGGGTCTCTTCCACAAAGTCGTGAGTCTTGTAGTTGACGGCATCGCCGGCTCCGATAGCGAGACAAGCGTTGCACTTCTCTTCGCTGCCCGCGGTGGCGATCGCACGAGCACCTAACGCCTTCGCGAACATGATCGCTGTCGAGCCGATCCCGCTCGTGCCGCCGTGGACGAGCACCACGTCGCCCTCGCGTAATCGCGCACGTGTGACCATGTTGTCGAAGACGGTGAAGCCGTTCTCGGGCAACGTCGCTGCCTCGATCGAGCTCCAACCCTCTGGCACCGGGAGTACCATCCCAGCCGGCGTGCACACTTCTTCTGCATAGCCGCCGCCGCTGACGAGCGCACAGACGCGATCGCCGACCTGCCATTCACCTACGCCCTGGCCGAGCGCCGAAATCGTGCCGGCGACATCGAGCCCCAAGATCATCGAAGCACCCGGCGGCGGCGGATACTGACCGCGGCGCTGCATGACGTCGGCGCGCGAGACGCCGGCGGCTTCCACCGTGATGCGCACCTCGCCTGCGCGCGGCTCCGGAGCCTCCATCTGCGCGACCTTCAATACTTCGGCTGGGCCCTCAGAGTCGTAGGTGACGTATTTCACGCGACTCCTCGAGCGCGATCGGAGCGAGACAGGATCAGCATCGCATCTCCGAAAGAGTAGAATCGATATCCGCGTCCCATCGCCTCCTCGTATGCGCGCAAAATGCGGTCGCGCCCGGCAAAAGCGCTGACCAAGACGAGCAGCGTCGAGCGGGGCAGATGAAAGTTCGTGATCATCGCGTCGACCACGTGGAATTCATATCCCGGCGTGATGAAGAGCGAGGTCGTAAACTCCCCGGAGCAAAGCGCTCCCCGTTCTCGGGCGTTTCCCTCGAGCGCGCGAACGACCGTCGTCCCAACCGCGATCACGCGCCTCCCGGCGGCGCGCGTGTCGAGAATTTGCCGTACGGTCTCCGCCTCGATCGTATAGTGCTCGGCGTGCATCTCGTGCTCGTCGAGATGCTCGCCCTGCATCGGGCGAAACGTGCCGAGCCCCACGTCGAGCGTCAGCTTCGCGGTAGCGATGCCGCGCTCGGCGAGCCGTGTGAAGAGCTCCGAAGTGAAGTGGAGCGCGGCGGTAGGCGCCGCGACGCTGCCGGGAACGCGCGCGAAGATCGTCTGGTAGCGCTCCTGCGCCTCGTCGGAGTCATTGTGAATATACGGCGGAAGCGCGAGGCGGCCGGCGCGCGCGAGAAAAACCTCGAAGTCATCGTGAATCTGCAAGCGCACCTCGCCGATACCGGCGCCATGCATCGCCGTCACGACTGCCTCGCCGAGGACCTCGTCCTCGTCTCCGACCACGCGCACGTGCTCGCCCACGCGGACGCGCTTCGCAGGACGCAGGAGTGCCGACCATAGGCGCTCCTGCGGATCGTATCGCGCCGAGCCCGCGGGGTGAAGCAAGAGAATCTCGATCTTGCCGCCACTCTCGCGACGCGCATGCAGCCGAGCCGCGATCACGCGCGTCTCGTTCAACACGAGAAGGTCCCCGGGATTCAGCAAATCCGGCAGATCGGCGAAGCACCGGTCCTCTTCCGACCAACCCCTCAAGACCATGAGGCGCGCGTCGTCACGGCGAGCCGCCGGCGCCTGCGCGATTAGCGAGGCTGGGAGCTCGTAATCGTACGCTGCGACGAGACGCTCGTCCATCTGTCGATGTCCGTTCCCGGAAAATAGAAATTCGTCGTGGCGGCAAGCGTACCGCTGACGAGCGCGATGCCGCGCGTTCCCCATTGGCAGAGGCCAACGCCATGGCCGTCCCCTCGTCCCTCTACGTGCAGCATGGCCGGCTCGCTGCGAGACTCTAGCGACAGCTTCGTGATCAAGAGCGAGGGAAACAGCCTCGGGCCGAGCAGCATACGAAAGTCCGCTCCGCGTACGACCAGCCTCCGATCCCCGTCGAGCTCGAACTCGCGCGCACGACCGCTCTCGTCGAACGATGCGATCCGAACGCCGGTGAGTTCACCGATATCCTCTCCCCGTGCCGCCAGAGCTTCAACGACGTCGGCGAGCGCGATGTCGCGTGACCAGCGGTACTGCGGTGATGCCGTGCAATATGGACAGACGACGCCCGAAAGGTAGGCAATCGGCGAACCGCCCCACGCATCCGACGCCGATTCCGTGTGTCCGCCGCAACACGACGAGAAGGCCACCTCTGCATACGTGTCGCCGTAGCGCAGTATCATGCCCGCCGTTGCATCGACTGCCGCCCGCCCGAGCGGCGCCTCCGCACTCACTCCCTCGTACACCTGGGCCAGGTCCGAAGGCACGATGTCGTATGGTCTTTGCAAGTCGATGTGGCGAAGGACGTATGTCCGCGCGCAGATCGCCTGGATTTGCAGCGCCTCTGCGGGCCACGACGGCGACATCTCACGGGGTACGACGCTGTAGAGGTACTCTTCGAGCGAGACGACGTTGACGATGCTTCCGTCGGGAGCGCGCTCGAAGCTCCCGCGATAGGCACGCCCGGCGAATGCGAAGCCTCCGCTCGGGAGCGCTTGCGCGTCGCCGCCGCCGAGCAATACCCGCAGCTGCGGCTCACTGCGAGCGGCACCCAAGAGCGGAACGCAGGCCGCGGTCCCTGCGACGGCGAGAAAACGCCCGCGTTTCACCGGAGGATCCTAGAACAGCTCGGGTTGTGCGCTCACCGGCGCCGCAACGCCGAGGCGCGCGTACGCCTGTGCCGTTGCTTTCCTTCCGCTCGCCGTGCGCCGGATGTAACCTTCCTTCAAGAGATACGGCTCCACGACGTCTTCGAGCGTCTCCGCATCCTCGCTCAGCGTCGCTGCGATCGCTGCAATTCCAACCGGGCCACCATGATACTGCTCGACGACCGTTCGCAGGAATGCGCGGTCGAGCCGATCGAGCCCGGCTTCGTCGACTCCTTCGCGCTCAAGCGCCTCCCCGGCAACCGCCTGCGTGATCCTTCCGCTCGCTTTGATCTCGGCGTAATCACGTACTCGCCGGAGCAGCCGATTTGCGACACGCGGGGTTCCGCGGCTACGAGCCGCGATCGCCGCCGCTCCTTCGTCCTCGATCGGCACACCGAGCATCCGCGCCGAGCGCTGCACGATACGTTCGAGCGCCGCCGCATCGTAGTAGTCGAGGTGCTGCACGATACCGAAGCGCTCGCGCAACGGCGCTGAGAGCATACCGGCGCGCGTCGTTGCGCCGACCAGCGTAAAGCGCTTCAACGGAAGCTTGAGCGTCTTCGCGTAGGCGCCGCGATCGACGAGGAAGTCGATCTGAAACTCCTCCATCGCCGGGTAGAGAAACTCTTCCACGACGCTGCCGAGCCGGTGCACCTCGTCGATGAAGAGGACGTCACCCTCCTCGAGCGAGGTGAGAATGCCGACGAGATCCTTCGGCTTCTCGAGCGTCGGGCCGCTCGTCGGCCGGAAATTCGCGTTCATCTCGCGCGCGATGAGCCCGGCGAGCGTCGTCTTTCCGAGCCCCGGCGGTCCGTAGAACAGTACGTGCTCGAGCGGCTCGTCGCGCCGCTTCGCAGCTGCGATCGCGATGTGCAGGTTCTCGACGACGTGATCCTGCCCCACGTATTCGGCAAAACTGCGTGGGCGGAGCGAGGCGGTATAGACTTCTTCCTCGAGCCGCTCTTGCGCGTCGACGACGCGCTCGGACGACTCCGGCCCGAGCAGACGCTTACGAACCTCGCTGCTCACGCGATCGCCTCGCGCCGTGCACGCCGTCGATAGATTTCCGCGAGGAGCGTCTCTGCATCGTGCAGCTCCGGTGCGGTTGCGAGCGTTTCGCGAATCATCGCCTCGGCCTCAGGGCGGCGATACTCCAGCTGCAGCAGCACTTCGAGCGCCTCCTCCGCGAACTCCGGCATCGCCCGCTTTGCGGGTGGCGGCACCTGCGCATCTTGGATGAGCAAGAAGCGCGCGACTTTCCCC
>JASHTE010000311.1 GCA_030040695.1 Vulcanimicrobiota bacterium
TCTGCTTTGGTGTGACGCGGCGCGCGGGCGCGAACACGATCGCGTCGAAGCGTTCGCCGCCTTTCGCGGTTTCCTCGTGCTCGAGCGAAATGACGGAAACGCGACGCTCGAAACGGTGCGGGCGGCGTTGCTCGACCGCGCCAGCGTCTGCCGTGCGGGACTTATCGAACCTGCTCTCGCAGGTGGGTGCGGCCCGGGCGCCGTGTGATAAGCGTTGCGCTTCCACGCCGTCGTATCCGGAGCTGATGCTCCCTAGGGTGACTTTGTAGGTTCGGCCACCAAGCACGGTGCGCGCGGGGCGCAGTCGAGCACTCTCCAGCGTACCACTGCCGTCAAGACTTGACAGACTGCCCGCCCGCTCACCTCTAGGCGCACGTCGCGAGCGCGTGATTGTAACGGTGCGATGCTCGCACTCGGGTCTATCCCCTACAGGCGCCACGGCTCGCTCGCGGTCCCGCGTAGCGCCGAGCGCGATTATCAAATTGCCAAGCGCTATCTGAGCCGCGATCCCATCGAACGCGCGCTCTTCAAGCGTCTCGAGCACGCGCACGAGCGCACGTTTCGCCTCGCAATCAACGATCGCAACGACGACTCGTTCGATCCTGCAACCGACACGATCGCGTGGGACCCACACAGCGCACTGCGTACGACACGTGGCGGAACGCAGTCACCGGCGCTCGGCCTCGGGCACGAAGTCGATCACGCGGTCGAATCCCCGCACCTCGAAGCGCGCTTGAGCGAACGCGTGAGCCTCCGTTACGACACGCAGGAGGAGCGTCGCGTCATCACGGGCTCGGAGCGCCATGCTGCGGAGACGCTCGGCGAAAGCGTGCGAGCAGATCACGACGGGCGGTGCTACCGCGTCGCCTCGCCGGTACTGCGCTAGACCTCGGTGAAGGTGCCGGGCTCGTAGCGAGGGGAACGAAGCGCCCATGCGGCGCGCCGGGCTCTTCTTACTCTGCTGCTGCGTGCTTGCAGCCTGCACGCGGACGGGCACGTCAACGGGCAACGGCAATCCCTGGACGATACCCGGCGTGTTGCGCATCGGCGAGAAGGAAGAACCGGACAGCCTCAATCCGATGTTCGGGCACACGCTGGCCACCGACCAGATCAGCGACTTGCTCTTCTCCTCCATTTTGGGCATCGACGCGAACGGGAACGTGATCCCCGACCTCGCAACGGAGGTGCCGACGGCGAGCAATGGCGGCATCAGCCGCGACGGCAAGACGATCACCATTCACCTTCGTCGCGGGTTGAGATGGTCGGACGGAGCGCCGCTCACCTCCGCCGATTGGATGTTCACCTATCATGCGGTGCTCAATCCCGCCAATAATACGAAGATGACGTATGGATGGGATCGGATCGCTTCGGCGGACGCACCCGATCCCTACACGATCGTCATCCATCTGAAAGAGCCGAGCGTCGCCGCCTTCGACATCCTCCAAGTCGGGGGCAGCGCCTATCCGCCGCTACCCGCACATCTCCTTGCGAAGCTGCCGAACATCAATCGCGCGCCCTTCAATAGCATGCCGGTATCGAGCGGCCCCTACGTGCTCAAAGAGTGGAACCACGAAATGTCGCTCGTCTTCGTGCCGAATCCGTACTACTTTCGCGGTCCGCCGCGCCTCAAAGAAATCATCTGGAAGATCATCCCCGACCCGAGTACGCTCCTCACGCAGCTGCGCACGCACGAGATCGACGTCTACCCGAGCGTCGATACCGATGAAATCCCGTATCTCAGCGACGTCACCGGCATTCGGGTCGTCAAACGGCTCGTCGCGAACTGGCGACACCTCGGCTTCAACATGAGCAAGCCGCAGCTCTCCGATGCCCGCGTTCGTGAGGCGATCGCCGAAGGCGTCGATTGGCGATACATCACCGACACAGTCTACCACGGCTACGGCGTACCGGCCGTCTCCGATGTCTTCCCGCAGTCGTGGGCGGCACCGACGCTTCCACCGTACCACTACAACCCGACCGACGCGCGCCGACTGCTTGCGGCGGCAGGTTGGCGTCTGGGAACCGACGGCGTGTTGCACAAGGGCAATCTCGCGATGCGACTCACGATCTCGTCGACGACGAGCGATCCCGACAACGAGCACGCCGAGCTCGTCATCCAATCGGTGCTGCGTCCGCTGGGCTTCGACATCGAGATCAGAAACTATCCGGCGAACGTCCTCTTTGCGCAGAGCGGCCCTATCTACAGCGGAAAGTACGACCTCGAATGGTCGGTCGAGACGAACGGACCCGATCCTGACGACTCGGGTTATTGGAACTCGCGCTTCATTCCACCGAACGGCGCCGATACATCATGGCTGCGCGATCGCATCGTCGACGAAACGAGCGACGCCGCCGCTCGAACGTTCGACGAGCGCACGCGCACGGCGCTCTATCAGCGCGAAGAGACGCGTATTCGTGAGTTGAATCCCGCGATCTTCGCCTATTGGGAGATCGGGTACGTCGCGATGAACACCGACGTGAAGAACTACGTCCCAGCCGCGTTCATCGCCGACGAGTGGAACGCGTGGCAGTGGCACATCTGACGCTCGCCGCGATCGAGCGAAGCGTCGTCGCGTGCAAGCGGTGCCCCGAGCTGCGTGCGTACTGCGCGACCGTTGCACGTGAGAAGCGGCGCGCGTTTGCCGAGCAGCGCTATTGGGGCAAGCCGGTTCCGGCGTTCGGTGACGAGCGTGCCCGCGTGATGATCGTCGGCCTCGCGCCCGGAGCCCACGGAAGCAATCGCACGGGACGGCCATTCACCGGTGACGCGTCGGGAGATTTTCTCTATCCGGCACTCCATCGCGCGGGCTTCGCGACGCGAGGGCGCGCGACGCATCGCAATGACGGCGTGCGTCTGCGCGACGCTTTCATCACCGCTGCGGTCCGCTGTGCGCCGCCGAAGAACAAGCCGACGACGCAGGAGCTGCACAACTGCTTTCCCTACTTGCTCGCGGAGTTCGACGTGCTCGCGCGCCTCAGCGTCGTCATCGCTCTCGGTTCGATCGGCTTTGGCGCGTCGCTGAAAATGCTGCGCGCACGCGGTTACTCTCTCGATCCAAGCAGGCCGCGCTTCGCGCACGGTGCCGAAGCGGTCGCCAAAAAGGGCGAGCGAACGATTCGTCTCATTGCCTCGTACCATCCGAGCCGCCAGAATACGAATACGGGCAAGCTCACGCGCCCGATGTTCGATGAGGTCTTCAGCCGCGCTGCGAGCGTTGTGAGGGAAGCAGGTGCAGGTCGCGCAGCTGCTTCTCGGAAGCGGGCGCCGGCGCGTCCATCATGAGGTCGCGCGCGGTCTGCGTCTTCGGAAATGCGATGACCTCGTGGAGGTTCTCTTCACCGCACGCAATCATCGCGATGCGGTCGATGCCGAGCGCCATCCCGCCGTGCGGCGGCGCGCCGTAGTCGAGGGCGCGAACGAAGAAGCCGAACTGTTCCTCGACCTGCTCCCGCGACATGCCAAGCATCTCGAAGATACGCCGTTGCAGCTCCGGCTTGTGAATGCGAATCGAGCCTGACCCGAGCTCGTAGCCGTTGAGCACCATGTCGTAGTGCTGTGCCCGCATCCGCAGCGGATCGCGCTCGATGAGATCCCACTCGCCCTCCATCGGCGCCGTGAAAGGATGGTGCGCCGGGACGGGCTTCCCCGTTTCGGCGTCGATTTCGAGGTACGGAAAATCCGTGACCCAGCAGAAGGCGAAATCGTCGTCGCGTCGCAGGCCGCAGCGCCGTGCGATCTCGCTACGCATCTTGCCGGCGACGGTGAATACTGCGTCTCGTTCGTCGGCGAAGAGCAAGAGCGCGTCGCCGCGCTCCGCGCGCAGCCGCTGCGCAATCGGATCCGCCTGTGCCTCACCGATGAACCGCTGCGCAGACGACTTCACGCCGTCGGCGCCGAGCGCCACCCACACCATTCCCTTCGCGCCGCTCTGCTTTGCGTCGTCGACGAGGGCGTCGAACTCCCGGCGAGAGAGCGCCGCGCCACCGGGATAGCGCACGCCGACCACTTCGCCGCCGCTCTCGAGCACCGACTTGAACACGGCGAACTCGGTCGACGCGAAGAGATCGCCGACGCGCGCGAGCTCAAGGCCGAAACGCACGTCGGGCTTGTCGGTGCCGAACCGCTCCATCGCGTCGGCGAACGCCATGCGAGGAAACGGCGCGAGCTCGAGGCTGAGCACGCGCTTCCAGACGAAGCGCATGCACGACTCCATGACGTCGAGCACCTCCTCTTGCGAACAGAAGCTCATCTCGACGTCGAGCTGCGTGAACTCGGGCTGACGGTCGGAGCGCAAATCCTCGTCGCGCATGCACCGTGCGATCTGCATGTACCGTCCGAAGCCGGCTATCATGCAGATCTGCTTGAGCAGTTGGGGCGACTGCGGCAGCGCGTAAAACGTCCCCGGATAGAGACGGCTCGGCACGAGGTAGTCGCGCGCCCCTTCCGGCGTTCCTTTGATGAGCATCGGCGTCTCGATCTCGATGAACTCGCGTTCGTCGAAGAAGTCGCGCATTGCCTTGATGATCCGGTGGCGAATCGTCAGGTTGCGCTGCATCCGCGGCCGGCGTAGATCGAGATAACGATACTCCAAGCGCAGGCTCTCCTCGGGATTCTCCTCGAGATTCACTTGGAAGGGCGGCACTTGCGACCGATTGAGAATCTCGAGCTCCTCGACGGCGAGCTCTACGTCGCCCGTCGCGAGCCTCGTGTTCTCGGTCCCCGCCGGACGCTTCCGCACGCGTCCTCGTACGCGAAGCACGTCCTCGCTGCGCAAGTGCTCGGCGTCGGAAAATGCGGCGTGCTGCGGATCGAAGACGATCTGCGTGATGCCGTCACGGTCGCGCAGGTCGATGAAGATCAAACCACCGTGATCGCGGCGACGGTGCACCCAGCCGCAGAGCTCGGCGCCGGTACCGTCGTTCGCGGCGCGCAGCGCGCCGCACGAGAAGCGCTTCATCGCCGCGCCTCCAGCGCTTCCTTGATGCCGCCGACGTAGTAGTACTGCTCGATCAACCGCTGCGCGAAGCGACTGCGCGACGAGCGAGCATCGAAGTAACCGAGGACCGGCGGCAGCTTCGTCAAGAGTGAGTGCGCACCGCGTGAAAGCGGCGTCAAGCCGAGGTTCAGCATCACGGTGAGGTCGTGGTGCTTGCGGTAGAAGCGCACCGCGGAATGCCCCGCGAGACGCATCTTCTCACGCTGGTCTTCGTGCGAGACGTCCTGCCAGTGGTAGTTCACCGCTTGCGGCTCGTAGAGAATCTCGACGCCTGCGCGTTGCAAGCGGTAGCCGAGCTCGAGGTCCTCGTGCCCGTACCCGGTGAAGGACTCGTCGAAACTGCCGACGCGGAGCAGATCTTCGCGTCGAACCGATGCATTGCCGGTGAGGAAGTAGAGCCAGGAGAGGCGCCTGCGCCCCGGCGGGTGCAGGGAGCTCCGGCGTTCCGGATCGGCGCGTTGCTCGAGATACTCGTTGTAGCTGCGGACCTGCACTTCCCAGCCGACAACGGCGACGCCGCTTCGCTCGTCATGCCGCTCGAGATGACGCCGTATCAGGTCGGCCGACGCGAGGATGTCCGCGTCGTTGAAGAGCACGATCCGGCCGCGTGCGGCCGCAATGCCGGCGTTCCTCGCCATCGCGCGCCCGGTATATTTGCCCGGAAGATGCCGCAGGCTTGCGTGCTGAGCACACAGGGCGGCGACGTATTCGGCGGTTCCGTCGGACGAGTTCGAGTCGCACAGAAGCAGCTCGTAGCGATCGGCGGGCAGATCCTGCACCAAGAGCGACGGCAACACGTATCGCAGCGTCTCGATGCGATTGTACGTTGGGATGACGACGGAAATCTCAGGCATGAATCAAACGCTCAACGCCCTCGACGACTTCTTCGCGGAAGTGCGCCAACGTGGTGGAATCCTCCGAAGCGGTCTTTCGAACGAGCACGTTCGGCACTCCGTACGGCGCCCATTCCTGGCTGTTGAGCTCGAAATATCGATGTTCGAAAACAACGAGCGTTGGCCTGCGAACCGCGCTTGCGACGTGCGTCGCAGCGGTGTCGACCGTCACGACGCAGGCGGCCTTCTCAAAGACGGCGGCCCACTGAAAGAACGGCAGCGCGCGCAGGATCGCCCAGCGGCCGTCGCGCGGTTCAAGATCCTCGGCATGCCCCACGCTCTCCACGGGGCAGGTCACGAGGAGAGGGCGGTCCAGCTCGCTCAAGCGCTCCACGAGAGCTCTCGTCGATTGCAGCGTGCTGCCATGGCTGAACCAACGCTGCCCGAGGTGCAGCACGATTGGGCGTTCGGGCAGCGTGCCGAGCGGCGCCCGATCTTCGTCGCGGATGTCGAGGCGAAGGTTCGTAACCCGCCGGCGCGCTCCGGCGAGCGCGACGAGGTCGAGCAGTTGGTCGACCTCGTGACGAACGTGGCGATTCGGATAGCGTTCCGAGAGCGCGGGGTCGGCCTCGGAGAGCATGAGCGTATCGACGTAGAGCGGCGCCACGAGCCGCGCAAACCAACGACGCCGATACGTGTAGCCGATACGTCGCGGAGCGCGTGTTGCGCCGATGACGCGCAAATCGACGGCGCGCGGCGCCAGGGCAATGGCGAGATCGTAGTCGCGCAGCCCGCTGCCGAGCACGGCCGCGCCGCTCGATTGCTCGAGGGTGACGAGCTGGTCGAGATCCGTGTTCCGCTCGACGACGACGCGATTGTACGCGCTCGTTACCATCGTAATGTGGGCGTCGGGAAACGACCTGCGGACCGTCGCGATCGCGGGCGTCGAGAGGATGAGGTCGCCGATGCGGTCGGTGCGCGATAGGAGAATACGCACGGGTTATTTCCTGCGCGCTCGCTCGAGCTCATCGAAGTAGCTCTCCACCGCAAGTCGCCGAGCGGCGCGCAGCTCGGCATTCGTCAGCTCGCGATCGGGCGCAAGAGAGGAGAGCACGCTCCGGCATCGTTCCGGAACGCGGAGCGCGCGCATTCCAGCGTGAAACGCGCGCGCGGGCTGGTACTCGCCCGTCGCGAGATAGGTGCGCCAGCGCGGGTGGAGCCGCGAGAGCCGCACCGCCGTGCGTGCCTGCGCGCGTGCCTGGCGGAGCATCGCTTCGACGTTCACGCTCCGAGGTCGGGGCTTATAGTGGTAGGCAAGTGCGCGCGGGTTGAAGACCGCGTGCACGTGCGCGCTACGCAGCCTCAATCCGACGTCGATGTCCTCCCAGCCATATTCCGAGAATCCCTCGTCGAAACCACCAACGTCGCGTAGCGTCTGCAACGGCACCGAGACGTTCGTCGTCCAGAAGTAGTTCGCGCTGTAGTTGCCGACGGACCAAACCGGCGGTGGAAGATCGTCGAAGCTCTCGACGTTGATCACGCCGCCGCGCACGATTCGGCCAGGATACTTGTCACCCGCTCGCACGTGCTCGGCGACGAAGTCCGGCAGCGGCAATACGTCATCGTCGATGAAAATGATGCGCTCCCCGCGCGCTCGCGCTATTCCCGCATTTCGTCCGCTCGCAAGGCCGGAATTCGGCTGCTCGACGACGACGAACGCGCACGTCGCTCGCGTTCGGGCGCGCGCGATCACCGCAGCGGTGTCGTCGGTGGACCCGTCGTCGACGAGCACAACCTCGTATGCGTCCTCATCCTCCGTCTGCTCGAAGCATGCATCGAGTACGCGTTCGAGCAGTCGAGCGCGGTTGTACGTACAGAATTGAATGGTTGCACGCATCATCGGCGCACCGCGAGCTCGATACGATAGACGAGCTCGTCGACGCCGATCGCGAGCAACGCCGCAGGAATCGCGCCGAGGAGAATCATGTGTGGATCGTTGAGCGTCAGGCCGGCGAGGATGAAGTCCCCGAGACCGCCCGCTCCGATCAAGGCCGCGATCGTCGCCGTGCCGACCGCGATCACCGCCGACGTTCGAACACCGGCGAGAATGAACGGCAACGCAATCGGCAGTTGCACCCACAGCAGCATCTGACGCGCGGAGAGGCCGATGCCTTCCGCAGCATCGAGTAACTCCGGAGAGACTTGACGCAAGCCGGCCAGCGTGTTCGCGACGATGGGAAGCAGACCGTAGAGTGCAAGTGCGACGAGTGCCGGAAGCACGCCGATGCCGAAGAGCGGAATCATGAGCGCGAGCAGCGCGATCGATGGGATCGTCTGAAGCGTTCCGACAACCTTCATGATGGCCTGCCTCGCGCGCGGCCGGCGCGCCGCCACGATGCCGAGCGGTAGACCGATGAGCACCGAGAAGAAGACGGCGTCGAGCGTCAGCTCGACATGCCGCCCAAGCGCCCGAAGGAGCCGCGACAGCGTCGATTCCGTGCCTTCTGCACGCCGGATACCGAACCGCTGCGCGAGGAACTGCGCGGCAACGTCGGCGGGAGAGAGGTGGTCGACGTCGACGCGCGCGTTCATCGCTGTCATCGTACGGTCGTCGATCGACCCGGCGAGCATCGCGAGAATACCACGCAGCTTCGGGGCGGCGCGCATCGTCGCGTCGCGAACGAGAAAGAGAGCACGATATTGAGGAAAGAACTGCCGATCGTCGGTAAGCGTCGCGAAGCCGTAACGCAGGAGCTCGCCGTCGGTGGAGTACGCATCGGTCACCTGAATCGTGCCGCGCGCCAACGCCTGATAGGCAAGGCTCTTCTCGATGTCGACCGCATCGACCGTTCCCAGATCGTAGGCGCGCTCGAGCCCCGGGAGGCCGTCGCTGCGTCGCAAAAACTCGGGCGTAACACCCCAGCGCAGGCTCGGATGGCTCGCAAGATCGGAGATCGTTCTGACTCGCAACGTACGCGCGGTCGTCGCGCTCATAGCGAGGACGTACGTGTTGTTGAAGCCGAGCTCACCGGAGACGAAGAGGCCGTAACGCTGCTCCATCGCCTCCCGAATTCCGGAAAGGGCGTAGGCTCCGTGAAGAATTGTCGCGTCGATGGTTCCCGTGTACTCTGGGTACGCGTCGACCGCACCCGAACGCAACGCTTCGAAGACGAGCAGGGTCCCGCCGAAATTCGTCTTTCTGACTACCGCGTACGGCGTTCGCGCCTCAACGAGTTGCGCAAGTATCTCGGCGAGAATCTGCCCCTCCGTGTCTTGCTTCGAGGCGATGACGATCGCGGTTTCGCTCGCCCTCGCGTGCCGAATCCCGAGCGCACAGAAGAGCGCGAGCAAGGCGGCGAGCACGAACAGCGACGCGCTTCTCACGCCTGTGCCTCCGCCGCACGGCGCCGCAGAAAGCGCGCGATGTAGTCGCTCGCCGGCCGTTGCCTCAACGTCTGCGGCGTATCGACTTGCAGCAAGCGCCCGTGCTCGAATACGGCGACGCGATCCCCGAGATAGAGCGCTTCGTCGACGTCGTGCGTGACGAAGAGCATCGTTTTGTGCAGTTGCCGGTGCAACCGCGCGAACTCGTCCTGCAGTTCCATGCGCGCGAGCGGGTCGACCGCCGCGAACGGCTCGTCCAGCAGCATGATTGCAGGGTCGGCATAGAGTGCGCGCGCAATGCCCACTCGCTGCTGCTGCCCGCCCGAAAGCTCGCGTGGATAGCGCCGCCCGAGATCGCCGAGGCCCACCGTCGCCAATACCTCGGCTGCTCGCTCCCGTCTGCGTTCCGGCGTCTCGCCCGTAGCGCGGCCGAGGATTGCCACGTTCTGCTCGACGGTCATATGTGGAAAGAGGCCGCCGGCTTGTATCACGTAACCGATCCCGCGGCGGAGCTCCACGAGATCGCCGTCGATGACGGCCTGCCCGTCAACGAGGACGCGACCCTCTTCGGGCAAGACCAGTCCGTTCACGCAACGCAAGAGCGTTGTTTTGCCGCTACCGCTATGGCCGATCACGACGAGGAGTTCGCCTTCCTTCACGTCGAGCGTCACGCCGTTCAGCACGATCTGCGTTCCGAAACGCTTGGTCACGTTCTC
>JASHTE010000312.1 GCA_030040695.1 Vulcanimicrobiota bacterium
GTACTGCGCGCTTGCCGCACGATCCATGACGGTTGTCTCGAAGCGAGCGTCGAGCCGTCCGATTTGCTTGCCTTCATCACGGAGGAGCTCGCTGTCGAAGCGCCAGTACGGTACGCGTAGGTTCGACGTCCGTATGTACTGCACGGAGAGGCCGGTATAGCGATGGAGCTTCTCGGCGACGTCATCGAACTCGGCCCTCGAGATCGCGGCTCCTCGCGTGAGCGCATCGGCATACTCGCCGAGCGCAAACCGTTCGACCTCCGGCAGGATGCTCTCGACGCTTGCCCGCGCACCAGGAAGCGCGTGATGATACCACGCGACGGCCGTCTCGGTGGGAAGATTGAAGATGTAGCCCCAGTCGCCGCCGGCAACGAGGTCACCGTAATCGAGACCGAAGTTCAAGATCGAGGACTGCAAGACGACACCGTTGATGTTGATACCGTCGTGCTGGAGCACGTCTACCAGGGCCGCCGAGCGCGTCGTTCCGTAGCTCTCTCCGAAGAGAAACTTCGGCGAGTTCCAGCGCCCAAACGCCGTGATGTACCGCTCGATGAACTGAGCAAATGCCTGCACATCCTCGTCAACCCCGAAAAACATCTTTGGCGTTCCCGTGCCGATGATGCGGCCGAAGCCGCTATCCGGCATATCGATGAACACGAGATCGGTCTTGTCGAGCAACGTCTCGGGGTTTTCAACGACCCGGTAGGGCGGTGGTCCGCTGAGCGCGTCCCCTGGTGTCTGCACGTGCACTGGCCCCACTGAGCCCATGTGCAGCCACATCGTCGAGCTGCCGGGACCGCCGTTGTAGAGGAACGTTACGGGACGTGAGCCCGGTGGCACACCGTCGAGCGTGTACGCGACATAGAACATGCTGCACGTTGGCCGTTCCTCGGCGTCGCGCAAGACGATCGTCCCGGCCCGCGCGGTATAGGCGAGCTCACGACCGTTCAGAACGATCGTGTGCAACGTCACCGCATCGGGCGTCTCCGAAGCGGAAACCGTTGCGGCCGGTTGTGCCGTCGGAGTGGCCGCGGCGCCGATGCACGCTAGGCTCGCCACGGCCGCCATTGCCGTACACGAAAGAAAGCGGCTACTTCTCATGAGCGAGAGCCGTATTCCGAGTCGACGCGCCAACGCCTTCGCCCGGTTCGTAGCCTCCGCCGCCGGGTGTCTGCACGATGAGCGTGTCGCCGGCCTCGAGCGCACAGCTCGTCTTTGCGGCGAGCGGAACCTCACGGCCGTCGCGCACCAGCGTGTGACGACCGCGCGCTCCCGGTTCACCGCCCAACGCTCCCGGCGGTTGCACGACGTGGCGATCGGCGAGGAGCGATGCTTGCGCGGTTCCGTCGAGGAGCTCGATCGCCCGGATCAATCCATCGCCCCCGCGGCGCGCTCCGGTTCCTCCAGTTCCCGTTGCGAGCTCATACCGTGTGACCCGCAGCGGAAATTCTCGTTCGATCGCTTCGATCGGCGTATTGAGGGTGTTGGTCATATCGCACTGAATTCCTGAGAGGCCGTCGCTCGTCGGTCGCGCCCCCATACCACATCCGTTCGTCTCGTAAAACGCCCAGCTGCGCCCGTCGCCGCGCACACCGCCGAGCAGCACGTTGCTCATCGTTCCACCGCTGCATGCCGGAACGCGACGCGGCACGGCGCGCGCGAGCGCTTGCAGCACCACCTGAGCGTTGCGCGTGCTCGTCTCCACGTTGCCGCCGGCCACCGGCGCCGGCCTACGCGGATTGAGGAGCGTCCCCTCCGGAACGAACACGTCCACCGGACGAAAGCAACCTTCATTCATCGGGATTGTCGGATCGGTTACCGCGCGTAGCGCGTAATAGACGCCCGAGAGCGTCACGCCGAAGACGGCGTTGAGCGGGTAGGGAACCTGCGCGCTTGTTCCCGTGTAGTCGAGCTTGACGCTGCCATCGCGAAGCTCGAGGCGCAGTGCGATGTTGAGCGACGGGTTGCCGTCAAGGTCTTCGAGAACGTCCTGAGCCTCGAAGACGCCGTTGCCGAGCACGCGCAATGCGGAACGTACGAGGCGCTCGGAGTCGTCGAGGCTTCTCGCGAACGCTTCCTCCACGAGCTCCGCTCCGTAGCGATCGAAGAGCTCGAGAACACGGCGTTCACCGGTATAGTTTCCGGCGATTTGGGCGCGCAGGTCGCCGCTGCGCGCTTCGGGTGTGCGAGAGTTCGCGCGAAAGAGCTCGAACGTCGCGGCGACTGGTTCATCGCGCTCCATCAGACGGAGAGGTGGAACGACGAGCCCTTCGGCAAAGAGATCGCTTGCCGTCGGTGACATCGAGCCCGGCGCGGCGCCGCCGATATCGGCGTGGTGCGCCTTGCTCGCCGCGAACGCTACGAGGCGTGAGCCTTGGAAGACCGGGCGCACGACCGTGACGTCGTTGAGGTGCGTTCCGGTCACGTACGGGTCGTTCGCGACCCACATCTCCCCTGCGCGCAGCGCCGTGCCGCTCGCAGCGATCGAGCGCAGCATCGCGCGTAGTCCCCAAGGCAGCGAGCCCAGATGGACGGGAATGTGCTCCGCTTGCGCGACGAGCCGTCCGTCGCGATCGAAGAGCGCGCACGAGTGATCGAGGCGCTCCTTGATGTTCGGCGAGTATGCGCTGTTACGAACGGCAATGCCCATCTCTTCGCTTGCGTAGAGCAGCGCGTTCTTCACGACTTCTCGCGTGACGGGATCGAGTCTCACAAATGCTCCAACGAGAGAATCCCATCGCCGAGCACCTGCCCACTCCAATCCGGCGCGACATACGTCGTGCAGTCGTACTGCTCGACGATTGCCGGGCCCACGATTTCGGAACCTGCGTGCAATGCTTCGCGCGCAAACACGCGAATCTCTGTGAAGGTGCCGTCGAGCCAGAGCCGGCGCGAGCGTTCCACGCGGTGAGGAGAGGCGCCCGCACGGGACGCGGAAACCGAAGGGCCGGCAGTGGGCTCGCGAGCTGCGGCGACCGTCGAGCGGGCGTTGACGAGCTCGACCGCTTCTTCTTCCACGGCGTACCCGTAGCGCGCACGATGCGCAGCATGAAAGCGGCGCACAATTGCTCGAATGGACGCATCGTGCTCGATTTGCAGCTCGAAACTCTGCCCCCGATAGCGAGCGTCGTAGAAACGGTGAAAACGCATCGCCGACTCTTGCGCGCCCTGTGCGCGAAGCGTC
>JASHTE010000313.1 GCA_030040695.1 Vulcanimicrobiota bacterium
CCGCATCTCTTTGTCATCGACAAGATGGATCGGCCCGGAGCCGATTTCCCCGGAACGCTTGCCGCGCTGCAAGACGCCTACGGACGCCACGTCGTCGCCGAGCAATGGCCGATTGGCACCGCGGAGAGCTTCAGCGGCTTCATCGATCTCGCACCCATGAACGCCTACGCCTTCGAGAACGGCGGAGAGCGCGCGACGGAGATTCCCGCCCAACTTCGCGCGCAAGCGGAGCAGGCGAGAACCGCGCTCCTCGAGGGGATGGCGGATTTCGACGATACGCTGATGGAAGAGCTGCTCGAGGGCAAAGACCCGCCACTCGAAGAGGTCGAGCGCGATCTCTGCAACGAGTGCTCGCACGATCAGATCGTGCCTGTCATCGTCGCAGCCGGCGTAACGGGTGCGGGCGTCGCACCTCTTGTGCGCGCGATGGAGCGATGGTTTCCGTCGCCGGCGGATCGTCCCCAAGAGGACGCGGAGGGGCGCCCCCTAGAGCCGAACGCCGGCGCGCCGTTCATCGGGCGCGTCATCAAGACGATCGTTCACCCACAATCCGGGAAGCTCTCGGTGACGCGCGTCCTCACCGGCACGGTAAAATCCGACGCGACGCTCGTCGACGTTAGCAAAGGCGACGAACGCGTTCGCTCCGGCGGGCTCTATCGTCTTCAGGGAAAGAAGCAAGAACCGATCCAAGAGGCGGGGCCGGGGGCAATCGTCGCGATTGCGCGCCTCGAACCGGTCTCCACCGGCGACACTCTCACGGCAGGTCAGAAGGTTCTCCTACCGCGCGTCGCGTCGCGCGAGCCCGTCTTCGCGGTCGCGATCAAGCCGAAGGAGCGCATCGACGAGGCAAAGATCTCGCAAATGCTGGCGCGGATCATCGACGAGGACCCTTCACTGTCGCTCCAACGCGCCGACGTGACGAACGAGCTACTCCTGCTCGGTCACGGCGAGCAGCACGTGACGCTCGCGGTCGAGCGCCTCGCTCGCAAATACAAGGTCGAGGTCGAGACGGCGGCGCCCGCGATACCGTATCTCGAGACGATCACGGCGTCGACGGAGGTGCACTCGCGCTACAAGCATCAGACCGGCGGGCATGGGCAGTTCGGCGACGTATGGCTGCGTTTCGAGCCGAAAGAGCGCGGCTCTGGTGTAACGTTCGAGGAAACCATCGTCGGTGGAGTCGTGCCGCGCCAGTTTTTCCCAGCCGTAGAGAAAGGCGTACGCGAGGCACTCCTGCATGGGCCGAGCGGCCATCCCGTGACCGACCTGCACGTGACGCTCTACGACGGGCAGTACCACGAGGTCGATTCCAGCGAGCAGTCTTTCAAGACGGCAGCGGGCATGGGCGTTCGCGACGCTGTTCCGAAGTGCAAGCCGGTCGTGCTCGAACCCATCGTCCACGTCACCGTAACGGTTCCCTCGACGTACACGTCAACCGTCATCCAACAGCTGACGGGCAAGCGCGGGCAGATTCTCGGGATGAACCCGGCGGAGCGCGCCGGGTTTGACGAGGTCGAAGCCGACGTTCCTCAGGTCGAAATGGCGCGTTACATCACGGAGTTGCGCACCGGCACGCAGGGCCTCGGAACCTTCCGCTGGCGCCACGACCGGTACGACCCCGTGCCCGGTAATCGCGTCGGCGGAAAAGCCGCCGTATGAGGGCGGCGCTCGCACTCGCCGCATTCGCGGCGCTGCTCGCGGGCTGCACGAAAACAGGCGAGACGAACGGTGCGCAACCGGGCGTGCTGCGCATCGCCATTCAAGCCGATCTCAAGAACCTCAATCCGCTGCTCAACTCGAACACGATCGACGTCCTCGTCGCTCGGCTGATGTTCGAGCCGCTCCTCTCCGCCGACGATCGTGGGAATCCGGTGCCGATGCTTGCGAGCGCGGTCCCCACCTTCGAAAACGGAGGCATTTCCAAAGACGGACTGACCGTCACGTATCACCTGCGAAGGGACGCCAGGTGGACCGACGGTGTTCCGGTGACGAGCGCGGACGTGAAATGGTCGTGGGAAGCGATCATGAATCCGAACAACAATGTCGTCTCGCGGCACGGTTACGATGAGATTCGTTGGATCGATACGCCGAATCCCTACACCGTCATCGTCCATCTCAAGACGAGGTTCTCGCCTTTCGTCGACACGTTCTTCGCAGAGAGCGACCAGCCGTATCCTGTCGCACCTGCCCACGTGCTGGCGAAGTACACGAATCTCAATCAAATTCCGTTCAACAGCGAGCCCACGGTCAGCGACGGCCCGTTTAAGTTCGGTGAGTGGTCGCGCGGTGACCACATTACGCTCGTTGCGAATGACGGCTTCTTCATGGGCAAGCCCGGGCTGCGGAGGATCGAGCTGGAGATCATCCCCGACGAGAATACCTCGGTAAATCTCCTCCGCACGCATGCAGTCGACTGGATCTACCAGGCTTCGATCGAGACCTACCCCGTCGTGAGGGACATTCCCGGCACACACGTCGTCTGGGTGAACGTCAACGGCTACGAGAATTTGTACCTCAACTGTGCGCGGCCGTTTCTACAAGATGTGCGCGTACGACAAGCGATCGCGTACGCGATTGACAAGCACCAGATCGTCGAAACGTTGACGTACGGACAAGAGCAGGAGGCAACCGAGGATATTCCCGATTGGCTGTGGGCTTTCAATCCAAGCGTGCACTCCTATCCCCATGACGTTGCAAAGGCGCGCGCGCTGCTCGAAGCAGCAGGATGGTCGCCGGGGCCGGACGGCATCATGCGCAAGGACGGCCAGCCGCTCGTTCTCGTCGGCGTTACCAACAACTCAAACGTCACGCGCCGCCGCGAATCGGTGATCCTCCAAGAACAGCTGCGGCAAGCCGGCATCGAGATGCAGGTGAAGTACGTCCCGGGCGATGTGCTCTTCGCGCCGGCCGGCGAAGGCGGCATTCTACAATCGGGGGACTACGACTTAAGCCCGGCGGGTTGGTACGCCGGCATCGATCCCGACGACAGCTCGCAGTTCGCCTGCAAGAACTTCCCGCCGGGAGGCTACAACTACGATCGATATTGCAGCCCGGCAATGGACGCGGCGGAGGCCGTCGCGCTCACGCACTATGACCGCGCGACGCGCACGAAGGCCTATGCGCGGACGCAGCAGTTGTTGCACGACGACGTGCCGAACGTCTATTTCTACTGGCGGCGCCAAATGCAGCCGATCAGCGACGACTTCAAAGGCTTCGACCCCAATCCGGTCGAGGAGGCCTGGAACGCATGGCAATGGAGCATTTAGGATCACCCGATCAGCCTGTCGGGCCGCTTCCCGAGCTTGTCTGGCTGCGTAAGATCATCATGGAGCGCGCCCTGACGCGTGGTGACTACGTGCTCGCCGGCGGCGCGCGAAGCGATTACTACATCGACAAGTTCCAACTCTTCAGCGATCCGCACGTGCTGCGGCGCATCGCACGACTCTTCACACCGCTCATCGCCGAGACCAACCCCGATGTCATCGGTGGCACGGAACTTGGCGGTGCGATCATCGCAACCGCCGTTTCGCAACTATCGGGTATCCCGATGATCGTGATTCGGAAGAAGCCGAAAGGGTACGGCGCCTTTCCGGACGAGTACGTTGAGGGACCCTACGAGCGAGGTGCGCACGTGCTGCTGGTCGAGGATATCGTGAGCAACGCCGGGGAGCTTCTCGCGGCAAAGGCGCGTCTCGAGGAGCTCGGGCTCAAGGTAACAGCGTGCGCGGTGATCAGCCGCGGCCTCGCCCCCGTCCGCGCGCTCATTCAGTTTTCGCTCCCACGCGGCAGAGCCCAAGCAGAGAACTAAACCTGAGCGCACCGAACGCAGTGCGCGAAGTCGAAGGACCGCCGCGAAGCTACGCTTCTGATATGTAGTCGAGCACTTCCTCGGCGTGGCCGTCGGCCTTCACGTTTGGCCAGACGTGCACGATCGTTCCTTTTTCATCGATAAGAAACGTCGAGCGCTGCACGCCAAGGTATGTCTTTCCATAGTTGCTCTTCTCGACGATCACGCCGAAGGCGTCGCAGAGCTTCGAATCGACGTCTGAGAGCAGCGGAAACGTCAAACCGTACTTCTTCTTGAACTTCTGATGCGACGCGACCGAATCGCGGCTGACGCCGACCACGCGCACGTGCTTGCGCTTGAAGCGAGCGAGGAGATCACGGAACTGCGATGCCTCGTTCGTGCAGCCCGGCGTATCATCTTTGGGATAGAAGTAGAGGACGAGCCGCCCACCGAGGAGCTCGGAGGTCTTGATGCGTTTCCCGGTGTCGTCCTCCAGGGTGACATTCGGTAGCGTATCGCCGGTGCTCAGCATGGTGGAGGCTTTTTGCGACGGTATCGCCGAGAAACCTTCGATGGCCGCACACCCGCTCGCGATCGAACTCATCGAGCGTCTTCGCGGAAAAGGAGGGGCGCGCGTCCTGGACTTCGGCGGTGGTCGCGGACGCAATATGCGTGCGCTTCAGGAGGCGGGTCTTGACGTAACGGCATTCTCTGATGACGAAGCCGCCGGACGCGGCGCGCTCGAGGCGTTGCAGGATGCTTTTGACGCCGTGCTCGCGACGCACGCGCTGCTCCACGGTACGCCGCAGAGCGTCGCCGAACGACTCGAC
>JASHTE010000314.1 GCA_030040695.1 Vulcanimicrobiota bacterium
TGGGCGTTGCGACCGGAACATTGAGATGGACGATGCAACTGTAGCCGCTCACGTCGGGGCAGCGAATGCCGTTCGACGCATCGGCGAGAGAGTACGTCGCCGTGTTGTCGGGAGGTGCACTCGGCGTGGCGCTCGCCTGACCCGGTGAGGAAGAGGGGTGCATCCCGTTGACACCGGGCGCCCCCGGACTTCCGGCCGCATTCGCCTGTACGGGCGGCGTAATGCCGCCGCTGGAGCTCGTTCCGCTTCCCATGTCCGAGCAGGCCGTGAGGAGCAGCGCCGCGACGGCGAGAGCGATAAGTGCTGTTCGATGCATCGTTAACCCCGGGACGACACGACGGCGCGAAGCTCTTCTATGAAAGATGCCAGCGAGATGGTTCGCTTCGCCTCGACGCCCCGTTCGTTGACATTCAGGGTGCCCTGCTCCACTTCTTGCTTGCCGGCGACCAGAATATAGGGGACTTTCTCCGTTTTCCAATGTCTGATCTTGTGGCCGAGCTTCTCATTACTTTCGTCAACCTCCACGCGGAAGCCCGCCCCGCGCAATTGCGCTGCACTCTCGTGCGCGTAGGCGAGCTGCCCCTCCGCGATCGGCACGACGACCGCCTGTACGGGAGCAAGCCACGCCGGAAAGGCCCCGGCGAAATGCTCAATCAGCACTCCAAAGAAGCGCTCCATCGAACCAGCGAGCGCCCGATGGATCATGACCGGCCGATGATCTCTGCCGTCCGCACCGCGATAGGCCAGGCCGAAACGCTCGGGCAGCATGAAGTCGACCTGCACTGTGCCGAGCTGCCACGTGCGACCGATTGCATCGCGTACGTTGATGTCGAGCTTCGGGCCGTAGAAGGCGCCGCCGCCCTCGTCGATCTGGAACGGAAGGTTGGAACGCTCGAGCGCCGCCCGAATGGCAGCCTCCGCGGCGTCATCCGTATCGCCGCGTTTCAACTCCTCGCGCGTGGACAGATAGCAGAAGAAGTCTTCGAAGCGCATGGCGTTCATGAGGCGTAACGCCTCCTCGAGCGTCTGTTCGAACTCACGCTGCAGCTGATCGGGCGCGCAGAAGAGATGCGCGTCGTCGGTCGTGAAACCACGAACGCGCGTCAAGCCGTGGAGCACGCCGGAGCGCTCGAATCGGTAGACCGTCCCGAACTCGGAGTAGCGCAGCGGCAAGTCGCGGTAGCTGCGTGGCCGGCTCTTGTAGATCAAGATGTGCCCCGGGCAGTTCATCGGCTTCACGCGGAAACGTTGCCCCTCGACGTCGATTGGCCCGAACATGTTCTGGGCGTAGTTTTCGAGATGCCCCGAGGTCTCGTAGAGTCGTTCGCTCACGACGTGCGGCGTGACGACGGGAAGATAGCCCCGCTCGCGCAGCCCCTCCCGGATGAACTCTTCGAGGATCCCCCGCACAACCGCACCTTTTGGGTGCCAGAAGATGAGGCCGCTCCCCGCCTCTTCTTCGATCGAGAAGAGATCGAGCTCGGCGCCGAGCTTGCGGTGGTCGCGACGCTGCGCTTCTTCTAATTGGAGGAGGTACGCGTCGAGCTCGTGCTGGTTGTGCCAAGCGGTCCCGTAGATGCGCTGGAGCATCGCGTTGTTCTCATCGCCGCGCCAGTAGGCTCCCGCGACGTTTTGCAGCTTGAAGGCCCGAATCTCGCCGGTGCGCTTCGCGTGCCCGCCGCGGCACAGGTCGGTGAAATCACCGATCGTGTAGAGCGTGATGGGCTCGCCTCGGGGTATCTGCTCGACGATCTCGAGCTTGTACGGATTATCGCGAAAGTGCTTGATCGCTTCTTCGCGGGTGACCTCGCGCCCGATCATCGGGTAATCGGCGGCGACGATCTCGCGCATCCGGCCCTCGAGGCGCTCGAGGTCCTCCGGCGTGAACGGCGTCGTTCGATCGAAATCATAGTAGAACCCGTTCTCGATCGCGGGGCCGATCGTCGGCTTCGCGTCGGGAAAGAGATCTTGCACGGCGTATGCGAGGACGTGCGCGGCGGTGTGCCGCAACTCCGGCAACGGCGTCTCGGGCATGAAGTGCGGGGTGTTCGCCGAGGGAGGTCCCGCTACCCCGGCGCTTGCCCGGATGCTATGCTTGTGCTGCGATGAGGAGATTCATCTTCGGCCTTGCGATCGTGCTCCTTGCGACCTGCGGGACCGCGAAGGCAGACGAGCCGCAAATTCTCCGCGTCGAATTTCGCAGCCCGTCACTCTCGGCATTCTGGAGAGAGCCGATAAACATAGAAGCCAGCGTGCTGCTTCCGGATACCTATTATCGGCAATCCGACCGCCGGTATCCCGTGATCTATTGGATTCCCGAGTTCGACGCGAACGACCTCATCGATCCCCTGACCGAGCGGCGATGGCAGCGCGCTATGCGGCAGTTGCACTTCGAGGTGATCGTGGTCGTGATGGGAGTGATGTTCAATGGCGTCGCTCAAGAGTTTGCAGACTCCGCGAACGACGGGCCGTGGGGAACAGCGTTCGCGCGCGAGTTCGTCCCCAACGTGGACGCGCGCTTTCGAACGCTCGCGTCGGCGGAGGATCGTTTTCTCGCGGGGCACTCTTCGGGCGGCTGGGCCTCACTCTGGCTGCAAGTGAACTATCCCGATCTCTTCGGAGGTGTCTGGAGCATCTCGCCCGACCCGGTTGACTTCCAGAGCTTCTGCGGCCCCGATCTTGCGCTCGTATCGCCGGGGAACTTCTACCACGACGCCGAGGGCAGGTCGTACGTGCTTCACGACGTCGATGGGCAGCAAACGTATACGCTCCAAGAGCTCGCAACGACGAGTCTCTGGGGGCCCGCGCAGTTCAACTCTTTCGAGATCGTATTCAGCCCGCGCGGGGCGAACGGTGAAGCGGAGCGCCTCTTCGACCGTTGGAGCGGAGCCATAGACCCGAAGGTCGCTGCCTATTGGGAACAGCACTACGACATCGCGCGCGTGATCGGAGATAACTGGGAAACGCTCTCGCCCCAACTGCAGGGGAAGCTGCACATCATCGTTGGCGACGACGATAACTTTCGCCTGAACGAGTCCGTGGCGCTGTTAGGGGCGGAGCTGAGGGCACTCGGCAGCGACGCGGAGATCGACTTCGCACCCGGTGCGGATCATTGGACGGTGATGGATTGGAACGGCGGCGTGATTTCGTACATGCTTCACGAAATCGCGCAACGAAAATAGCACTGTGGTGCGGCGGTTGCAGGCAGCCTTGCTCGCCGGCGTGTTCTTCGTCTCGGCGAAAGTGCAGGCACGCGCAGGAGAGACGGACGATGCACTTGCGCACGTCAACGTCGTAATTGCCGCACCGCAGCCGCAAACGCTTTCAGTCGATCCGTGCGCAAAACGCCACTGGTCGATCGCGCGCCCGCTTGCGTTCTGCGGTCGCATTCGTCTCGTCCCTGGCGACGCTGCGGAGCGTACGCTCTGGTGGGGGCAGCGAATCTCGGAGTTTCTCGATGCCTATGCCTCGGCACGTGGACAGAGCGATCTCTTCACGCAGCGGCAAGTGGTCGTCGTTGCGCGGGGCGTGAGTGCTGAAGGAACGCCGGTGACCTTCATATTGCGCGGGCAGGCGTGGACGATCGCAGAGGAGGAAGGCGTCGCGACGCCCGCGCAAGCCGAGGCGAACGCGCTTCTCAAACCACTCGCCGCGGGCGGGTTCGGAGGCTACGTCCTCGGGTTCGGACTGATCGATGCGGGCGAATCGCTCCTCACCGGCCTCGCGCCGTCGCTCGGCTTACGCCCGCTTGACGAGCTCTCGCGCCGTTCGGTCTTGACGAACAACATCAGCGCGCACCTCCAGGGTGCCCAGTCGTGGATGCCGGTCTTCAACGTAGCGCGAAACGTCAACGCGATCGTTCGGTCGTGCGAGCAACTCGCCGCGGAGAGTTGGTCGTACGATCCCGCGATCGACAAGCTCTTCATCGCCCGCGCCCCGAAGCGGTGCGCGACGATCTGGCCGTCGACGAAATAGGCCCGTCTTAATCTGGCCTTAGCATCTGCCATGCATCATGAGGCCGGAGGTATTTTGATGCGAAAACCCTTGGCGCTCTTCATGACCGCGCTCTTGCTTTCTGTGGCGCCCGCCGTCGCCGCGACCCGGCTGCTCGAGACCGGCTCCTCGCTGCTCTATCCTTTAATGAACCTGTGGGTGCAGGCGTACCAAGCACACCACGGCGACGTCGAGATCACGACGCAGAGCACGGGCAGCGGCACGGGCATCTCGCAGGCGATCGCCGGCGTTGCGCAGATCGGTGCGTCCGACGCCTACATGCCCGATGCCAAGATGCACGACACGCCTATGCTGAACATCCCGCTCGCGATCTCCGCGCAACAAGTGAACTATAATATACCCGGCTTGCGCGGGCACCTAAATCTCTCCGGCCCCGTTCTCGCCGCCATCTATAGCGGCCAAGTCGCCTATTGGGACGACCCCCGGATCAAGTCGATCAATCACGAGCTCGCGAGCCAGCTGCCCCACGCGGCGATCATACCGATCCATCGCTCGGACGGCTCGGGCGACACGTTCATCTTCACGCAGTATCTCAGTAAGTCGACGCCCTCGTGGAACTCCGGTCCGGGCTACGGTACGACGATCAGTTGGCCGGCGGTCGCGAGCGCGGTAGGGGCCCAAGGCAACGCAGGCATGGTGCAGACGTGCGCCGCAACGCGCTACTCTATCGCGTACGTCGGCATCTCCTACATCGACGAGACGGATCATGCAGGCCTCGGCTACGCCGCGCTCCAGAATCGCGACGGACGATTCGTTCTCCCCACGACGACGACGATCGCGGCTGCTGCGCGAGAGCTCGACCCACAGACGCCTGCAGATGAGCGGGTCTCGCTCATCTTCGCTCCAGGTGCGGACTCGTACCCGATCATCAACTACGAGTACGCGATCGTGAAACCGGATCAGCCCGACGCGGCGACGCGCGACGCCCTGAAGGCCTTCCTCGGCTGGGTGCTCTCTCCCGACGG
>JASHTE010000315.1 GCA_030040695.1 Vulcanimicrobiota bacterium
CGACCGAGACGAAGAACGAGCCGATGATCGAGGCGATGATCGAAACCGAGCCGATCAAGAGCGGGAAGGTCGTCGCTGCCGCGAGCGTCGTGCCGAAGATGAGATGACCGAGCAGCATTGCCGCGACTGTCGTAACGCAGTAGGTTTCGAAGAGATCGGCGGCCATGCCGGCACAGTCGCCCACGTTGTCGCCGACGTTATCGGCAATTACCGCTGGGTTACGAGGATCGTCTTCAGGAATTCCCGCTTCGACTTTGCCGACGAGATCGGCTCCGACGTCGGCAGCCTTCGTATAGATTCCACCACCGAGGCGTGCGAAGACCGAGATGAGCGAGCATCCTAAGGCGAGGCCGACCATCGCCCAGAGTGACTTCGAGACATCGCCCTGATTCAGGTCGAGAAGAATCGCGTAGTAGCCGCAGACTGCCACTAAGCCGAGGCCGACGACGAGCATTCCGGTGACGGCGCCGCCTCGAAAGGCGACACTGAGCGCCGGCTTGAGGCCTACGCGTGCCGCCTCAGCGGTGCGCACGTTGGCGCGCACCGAGACGAGCATGCCGATGAAGCCCGCCGCGCCGGAGAGCACCGCACCGATGAGAAAACCGACTGCCGCCTGCCAGCCGAGCGTCGGTAGGAAGCCGATGACGACTGCAAGCACGATCGCCACGATCGCGACCGTCCGATACTGGCGTTGCAGGAACGCCATTGCGCCCTCCTGGATCGCAGCGGCGATGGCGCGCATCCGCTCGTTTCCGGCGGGCTGCGAGACGACCCAAAAGATCAGCCCGGCGCCGTAGAGCAGGGCGAGGACGCCGGCGACCAATCCGGCGGCGATTGCTTGTTCAGGAGTCACCGGCGGTGCCTACGATGGGCCGGAGAGCGAGTCCTTTCGCAGAAAAGAGGCGCCAATGGAGACGGCGGAGCTCGTGATCGTGGGCTGCGGCCCGGCCGGTGCTACGGCCGCGCGTGAAGCGGCGCGCGCGGGTATTCATAGCCTCGTGCTCGAGAAGGACGCGATCGTCGGCGAGAAGCGCGTGTGCGCCGCGGGCTTGCGTCCCGGCTTCTGCAACGAGTTCGAACTGCCGCGAGAGATCGTTCATTTCGACACACCGCGCCTCGCGCTCTTCGACGCGAGCGGCGAGGAGCACGTGCTCACCTTCGGCCCCGGCCATACATCGACGCGTGAGGAGCTCGATGGAACGATCGCGCGTCTTGCGAGAGAGGAAGGCGCGGAGATTCGCACGCATGCGCTCTTTCGCGAACTCACTCGTGATGGCGGCAGGCTCGTCCTCGAGTACGCGGACCTCCATGAAGGCGCTCGTAAGCGCATTGCCGCGCGGGCGATCTTCTTCGCGCAGGGTGCGACCGCGGTGCTCGATCGCTCGCCGCTGCGTTACGCGCAGTGGCGTGACGGCTTGATGACGACACTCCAATATCGCATCTACCTCGACCGGCCCGCGATACCCGTGACGTACGAAACCCTCGAGATGCACTACTACGTTGGGCGGAGTGGACGCCAAATCGTCGGCTGGATGTTTCCGAAAAAGGATCACCTCGCGATCGGGCTCGGCGTCATCGGAAAGATGGAGGGAACGGCGTTGCGTACGGAGCTCGACGCGTTGACCGAGCGCATCGCGGCGCGTCTCTATCCGCACTGCGGCGTGACCCGGCAGAAAGTCGAGGGACACTTGCTGTACATGGGCGCTCCGCGCCCGGTGCTGAGCGCGGACGCTGTGATGCTCGGCGGCACCGCGGCCGGACTCGTCGATGCCACGAACGGCGAGGGTATCTACGAGGCGGCGATGAGCGGAAGGCTCGCTGCAGAGGCATTGCTTGCGCATCGCGACGACCCGCCGCGAGCGGCGCGACGCTATGCGAACGGCGTCAAGAGGCGCTTTGTCGGCAAGCTCCGGCGGCGCCTGAAGCTCATGCATTTTCTGGAGCGCGAGCCGCAGCGATTCGGCATTTTGTTCGAACAGCTCGCCACGACGCCGGGGCTGCCGCAGATTCTTCACGGCGAAACGCGGCCGCGCACGCTACGAGACCGCGCGATCCTCTACGCACAGATGCTGAAGTTTCTCTACAAGGCGGCTTGAGGCTCCCGAATGATTGAGATCGCGAGCCACGAATTTCGCGCGCTCCGCGATCGCATCCAGCGCCGCCTCGGCCTCTATTTCGATGATTCGAAGGCGTATTTGCTCCACAGCCGCTTGCAGACACGCCTGGCGAAGTGCCGTGTCGAGGGGTTCGCGCAGTACTCGCGCTATCTCGACGAGGCTCCGACACGCGAGGCGGAATGGGACGAGCTCGCCTCACTTCTTTCGAACAACGAGAGCTACTTCTTTCGCGAGCGCGCGCAATTGGCAGTGCTCACCGGACCGCTTCTGGAGGAGGCTCTCGGAAGAAGCACGCCGCTACGCATCTGGTCCGCCGCCTGTGCGCGCGGCGAAGAACCCTACACGCTTGCGATGGTGTTGCTCGAGAGCGGGCGTATCAAAAAGGAGGAGTGCTCGATATTTGCATCGGACTTGTCTCCGCGCGCCTTGGAGTTGGCTCGTTCCGGCTTTTACCATGAGTTGTCTTTCCGTGCAACACCGCCAGAGCTCATCGACCGATACTTCCGCCCTTTTGAGGGCGGCTTCTTCATCGAGGAGCCGTTGAAGTCGATGGTTCGCTTCGAGCGCGTGAACCTGCTCGATGCACGGGGCGTCGCCGCCGTCGGCGTGCAGGATGCGATCTTTTGCAGGAACGTATTGATCTATTTCGATCGCGCGACGCAGCTCGAGGTTGCGCGCCGGTTCTGGAGAGCGCTCCGCCCCGGCGGCTACCTCTTCCTCGGGCACGCGGAATCGCTCATGCAGGCGCGCGACCTCTACGAGCCGGTGATCACGAACGAGACGATCTACTACCGACGTCGAGATAATGCCCCACAGCATTAAGGTCCTCGTCGCCGACGACTCGGCGTTCATGCGGCGTGCGCTCGCGATGATTCTGGAGGCGGAGCCGGATATCCATGTCGTCGCGACGGCACGCAACGGCGAGGAAGCCGTAGCAAAGACGCTCGCTCTCCACCCGGATGTCGTAACGATGGACGTTGCAATGCCCGGCGTCGACGGTCTCGAAGCGGTCCGCCGCATTGCCGCCCAGGCGCAGGTGCCGATCATCATGGTGAGCGCGCATACGCGCGCCGGCGCGGAGATCACGTTCAAGGCGCTCGAGCTCGGCGCCGTTGACTTCGTGGCGAAGCCCGACGCGGCGTACGAAAACATCGCCAGTGTCTCGCGCGACCTTGTGGAGAAGGTTCGCGGCTGCGCAGGGCGCGCACACGTTGTCATTACGCACGAAGCGCCTCCGCCGGCGCGGGCGAGGCCGAAGAGCCGCGGCCCCTCCTCGTACCAGTGCGTCGCGATCGGCGCGTCGACCGGCGGTCCGGTCGCGCTCTCTCGGGTGATTCCGGCGTTACCGGCTACGTTTCCGGCGACCGTCCTCATCGTGCAGCACATGCCGGTCGGGTTCACCGACGCGCTCGCGAA
>JASHTE010000316.1 GCA_030040695.1 Vulcanimicrobiota bacterium
CGCAGTCGTTTGAGCCTGCACACGGAGGAGGGCCACGATGGATCACCGAGCTCGCGTACGGACTTGCTGAACGGGGTCATGGCGTCCGCGTCTTGACCAAGCAGTTCCCCGGCTACCACGGCACACGCGAGCCGAAGCCGAATATCACGATCAAGCATCTCCCGCTGTTCCTCGTGCGCGGAAGCCCGATATTCACGCGCCGCCTCCTCGACGAGGAGACACGGAGCTTCGAGCCGGACGTGATTCAGACGAGCGCACCGAGCCTGACCGACCTGCTCATGCCGAACGCAAAACGGTATCGCGCTCCGTACGTTACGATGTTCCATGCGCAGCTCGGTGCATCGCTGCCCGCGAAGGTGGTGCAGGGCCTCAACATCTATCGCCTGCGGCGAGGAGAATGGAAGAAGATCGTTGTGAGCACTGACTACTGGAAGAGATGGCTCGTCGACCGAGGGGTGCGCGGCTCCTCGCTGGAGGAGATTCCGCCGACGGTTTCACGCATCTTTGCGTCGGGGCCGGTGCGCGGTATGCGGCGCGAGCGCGGGCATCTCTTGTTCGTGGGTGGACTCGCGAGCGTGCAGAGCTACAAACGTTTCGACCTGCTGCTCGAAGCTTGTTCCGAGGTATTGACGCAGGCGCCGGAGCTCGACTGGCACTTGAGCGTCGTCGGCGATGGGAATCTTCGCGCAGGATACGAGCGCGAAGCCGTGGCGAGAGGCTTGAACAAGCACGTGCGGTTCCTTGGATCAATCGATGACGAGCGACTGCACCTGCTCTACTCGCAGGCAGCGCGAATGGTGCTTGCCTCCTCCGACGTCCGTGAGGGATGGGGTGTCGTCTTGGCGGAGGCGCTCTGCTGCGGTTGTCCGATCCTCCTCACCGACGGCATAGGCGGAACGAGCACGTTTTCGAAAGCTCCCGGTGCGCTCGTCGCGCCGGCGGGGGACGCCGGCGCCATAGCACGGACGCTCGTCGTTGCGCTGCGACAGGAGCCCGATGGTCTCGATGCCGAGCGCGAGCGCTTCGGCTCGAGATTCCACGCCGATCGCGGCGTCGAAGCGTTCGAGGAGCTCTACGCGAAATGCCAAGCTTCATAAGGGAGAACTACGCGCAGCTCCTCGCATATCGCGAGGAGGGATTGCGAAAGGTCGGCGCCCGCTTCGTCGACGATCTCGAGAAACCGACGTCCCGTTGCTTCTATCCGACGGTATGGAACGGCAGACGCGAGTCGTCACTTCCCGCTGTGGCGCTCGGACCATGGCGCGTCTCTGCGGTGGGTCCCTCGATGGTCCTCGGGTTCGAGGAACTCGAGAGGCGCGGCGTACGTCAGGCCGCGGTCCTCGACGTCGGATCGGCGAAGGGCACATTTCGCGATTACATCGCCCTGCGCGACCCTCGCATCGATCTCACGTATGCGGGCGTTGACGTCGCGCGCTTCGCCGTCGACTTCCCCGTCTACGCGAACGCTGCCGAGGTAAAGGGCCGCTTCGACCTCATCTTCATGAGCGAGGTCGTGGAGCACATGCCCGCCGACGACTTCGTGCAGGAATATCTTCAAGCGTTCCCACGGCTGCTGGCCTCAGACGGTGCGCTGCTCGTCAGCACGCCGAATCCGCTGGCCCCGGGCGTTCTCGATCGCGACGTCACGCATTGCCAGCACTATCCCTGGTTCGACCTCTACGCGCTCCTGCGGTTCTACTTCGGTGAGGTGGACGTCGTGCGCACGCGGTTCATCCATACACCGCGACGCCTCTTCTTGCAGCCCATCAGGCGCGTGCTCTCGTATCTGCTCGAGATCGACTGGTGCGAGGGCATCACGCTGACGGCGCGGCGACCCCTAAAAACATAGGGTGCTTACGCGGGGTTATGTAGACTTTTAACAGTTAGCATGCGCTGCGCCCCCTAGCGAATCCGCGAAACCTGCTATGCTCGCAGGAGCGGCGCTTCGCCGCTTTTCTGCGCTACATGGGGGTGTAGTACGGTGGTTTCGCGAGGGATAGCGTTTTTCGGCACGGCGCTGCTGCTGGTCGGCATCGTGGGCTGCAAGGGCGCAAGCAGCGTCCTGCCTACGGCGTCGGCGGCCTCCTCGTCGTCGTCGTCAAAAATGTCGGCAGTCGCGCCACCGATGACGTTGACGAAGCCGCAGTCGGTTTCTCCAGGGTCGATCACGCCTGCGCCGATGGTGCAGACGCCCGTGTTGGCGGCGAGCGCAATGACGTCTCCGGTGAGAGCGAAGCCGATGCAGACCATCTCGCAGACAAACTGGACGCAGCTCCCCGGTGCGGCCTCAGAGGTAGTAGCGAGCCCCGACGGCTCCCTGTGGGTCCTGTCGAACGAGCCCAGCGGCACGGACAAGTACATCTGGCACTACGTGGACGGTTCGTGGACGAACATCACCGGTGAAGCAGCGCAGTTGGCGGTGAGCCCGTCGGGTGCGTTGTACGCGCTGAACTCGAGCGGCGGTATCTACTCTTGGAGTGGAAGCAGCTGGACAGCGCTGGCAGGCGGCGCAAGTTCTCTGACGGTAGCGGCGGACAGCTCGCTCTACGTAATTTCGAACGGCGGATCCGGAGCGATCTGGCATTATACGAGCGGGACGTGGACGCAGTTACCCGGCGCCGGAGCAACTCTCGAGGCATCGTGGGATCCGAACAGCTACTCGACGCCCGGCGGGACGGTTTCGAAGGGCGGCTTCTACGTGCTGAACTCATCGGGATACATTTATTACGGCAACTCGAATGGCAGCTACGTCGCCTTTACGGGTCAGGCCACCGCGATCGCGCCGACGATCGACGGCGGTTTCTTCGTGCTGTCGTATCCTGCGAACGAGTCGACGGGCACGCCGATTTGGTACTACAATTTGTCCTCGCCGGGCTGGACGGAAGAGGGCGGCGCGGCACTGGACATCTCGGCGAACGATGCGCAGTTCTATGTGTTGAGCTCCTCGGGCGCGATCTATGAGTCGTCGATTAGCGGCTCGGGGCGCGCAGCAGGCTCCGGCACGGCGCTCTCAGGCCCGCTCTATCCATCGGATGGGTTGACGGACGACGGTTACGGACCGGTCGACGTTGCCGAGAACTGGAACTTCCCGGTGCAAGACGGGTACGACGGAACGGGGGAGACCATCGCGCTCGTCATGGACTCCGCGACCTCGTGTTGCGGCTCCGGCACCGACGTCGGCGAGTATCTCAGCTACTTCGAGATCCCGTCGACGAGCCGGACGATAACGACGGAGTCGGTTGACGATGCAAGTGGCACGACAGGCGATCAAGGCGCCGCGACGGTGGACGAAGAGATGATCGCAGGCCTCGCACCGGGCGCGAACATCATTCTCTATCAGATTCCGTCGTTCACGCCACAGTACTTGAGCGATGCGTACGAGCAGATTCTCTCCGACGGTGAGGCGACGGTCGTCGACACACCCGACGCGATCTGCGAGCCGAGCAGCAGCACCATGAGCTCGCTCGACACGGTGATCGCGGGCGGCGCGCAGAGCGGCGTCGCGTTCGTCGCTCTCAGCGGTTTGTCCGGCGACGCGTGTTACGATTACCTATCCGGGGAGTACGTTCTCGGCGCGAGCTATCCGGCGAGCGATCCCAACGTCATCGGCGTGGGCGGCACGGAGAACTATCCTTCGAGCGGCACGGACGAAGTGACGAGCCAACAGGTTTGGAACGACGACGAGTGCGGCATCGGCCAATGCGCGAGTGGAGGAGGCGTCTCCGGCTATTGGCCGACGCCGGCATTCCAGAACGGATTGTACGACGCGGCGTCATCGACGTATCGTAACGTGCCCGATGTGGCGATGCCCGGCGATTGGGTCGCGGGGTACGTCGAGGGTTCTTGGGGCCCATGGCTCGCGGTGAACGACGAAGAGTTTGCGGCGCTCATGGCCGAGGTATACGAATACTGCGGCACGTCGATCGAAAACCCGATCACGGTTCCGTACTTCGTCTATCAGACGTCGGGGTATACGAGCGCGAACAGCGGCGCTGCGTTCGTCGCCGTAACGAGCGGCAATAACCAGTACGGGTCGAACACACCGTATTACAGCGCTCCTTCGCCGTCCGGATACAACGACGCGACTGGTATCGGCGTTCCGCTGGGCGGCCAGTTCGCGGAGCAGACGTGCCCGAGCAATCAGCCGGCGGCAGGGTTGCAGAGGCCGTTCATTACGAAGAGCTCCACCGCGGCGCAGGGCGAAGCGGCGCCCCTCTCACTGAACGTCACGCCGAGGCTCGCCGGTCTCGCAGACGAGGGCGAGAGAGATGCAGCCGCCCAGACGCGTATCCAGATCGTTCTACGACCGACGGCGACGGTGACGAGCGATGAGCAACGCGTCGTGAAGACATTGCAAAGTGCCGGCTTCACGATCGTGAAGACGTTCCGCAACGCGCTCGTCGTCGACGCGCAAGCATCAAGCGCTACCGTCGAGAGTTTCTTCGCGACGCGAATAGACGATGTCTCGGAGGGACGTTATGGAGTCCGGTACATGCCGGTGTCACCTGCAATCGTTCCCGCTTCGCTCGCGCCGTACGTTGCGGGACTCAGTCTCGATAACGTCGCACTCGGGCAAGTTTCGGGAGTACGCGGTCGCTAGAAAGGGTCCGCAGCAGACTCCTTGAAAAAATCTGTCACTGTGCCTTCGAGGGCCATGCTTGCATTGCTCTGCTGCATCGCAGCTCTTGCCGCGTGCAAGGGCGCAAACAGTATTGTTCCCGCTTCGAGTAGCGGAACGAGCGGCATGTCGGCGATTGCGCCGCCGATGCCGCTGACGAAACCCGAGTCCGTCTCCCCTGGTTCGATCATGCCCGCGCCGATGGCGCAGACGTCTACGTTAGCGGCGAGCGCGATGGTGTCGCCCCAAGGCAGGGCGAAGACGATGGAGACAATCTCATCGACGAGCTGGACGCAGGTTCCCGGTTCGGCATCGGAAGTCGTGGCGAGCCCTGACGGCTCGCTCTGGGTCTTGTCGAACGAGCCGAGCGGTTCGAACAAGTACGTCTGGCACTACGTGAACGGATCGTGGACGAACATCACGGGCGAGGCGTCGCAGTTGGCGGTAAGCCCATCCGGTGGATTGTACGCGCTCAATTCGAGCGGCGGCGTCTACTCGTGGAACGGCAGCAGCTGGAATGCGCTGGCGGGCGGCGCGAGCTCGCTGACGGTCGCGGCGGATGGTTCGCTGTACGTGATTTCGAACGGCGGCTCCGGCGCGATCTGGCATTACTCGAACGGGACCTGGACGCAGTTGCCGGGATCCGGAGAGACGGTGGAGGCCAACTGGGATCCGAACAGTTACTCGACGCCCGGGGGAACCGTTTCGCCGAACGGATTCTACGTGCTGAACTCGTCAGGGTACGTGTACTATGGAACCTCGAGTGGGAGCTACGTCGCGTTTACGGGTCAAGCAACGGCGCTGGCGCCGACGATCGACGGCGGCTTCTTCGCGCTCTCGTATCCTGCGAACGATTCGAGCGGTACGCCCATTTGGTACTACAACCTGGCATCGCCGGGGTGGACGGAAGAGGGCGGCGCGGCGATCGACATCTCGGCGAATGATGCGTCGCTCTACGTTTTGAGCGCGTCGGACGCGATTTATGAGTCGTCGATCAGCGGCTCAGGGCGCTCGGCGGGTCCGGGTAGCGCACTCGACGGGCCGCTCTACGGCGGCGCGGTGAACGGATGCGGCGGCGATTCTGACGTCGTGTGCGACGGCTACGGTCCGACCGACGTTGCGGAGAAGCTCGATTATCCGGTGCAGCAAGGCTACGACGGTACCGGTGAGACCGTCGCGATCGTCATCGACTCGACGCCCGCTTCGAGCGACGTGAGCGAGTATCTCAGCTACAACGACACACCGTCGAGAAGCCGCACACTCTCGGTGGAAAATGTCGAAGGCGGGGTCTCGAATAGCGATGATAAGATCGAGGCGACGCTCGACGAAGAGACCATCGCAGGCCTAGCGCCGGGCGCAAACGTGAAGATTTACGCGGTTCCGAGCCTCACCGTGTCGTACATTGACGACGCGTACAACGCGATCATCTCCGATGGTGTCGCGAAGGTCGCGAGCTCGTCGTTCGGCGCTTGCGAATCGGGCTATGCGTCCGAGGATCTCATACCGGCGATGGACGCCATCCTCGCCGAAGGGGCGCAGGAGGGGATTGCATTTACCGCCTCTTCCGGAGACACCGGCAATACCTGCTACTACGACTCGAACGACTATCCCGTGGGAGTTTCGTATCCCGCAAGCGATCCGAACGTCACCGGAGTCGGTGGGACCGAAACCTATCCATCCAACCCCGACGAGCTGACGAATCCAGTCGTCTGGAACGACGATTACTGCGACAGCTACTGCGCCGGCGGCGGCGGCGTCTCGGCGTATTTCAGCGTGCCGCAGTTCCAACTCGGCATCGCGAGCGCCATGAGCTCGGGCTGCACCGCGTGCACCGGGTTCTCGACGTCGTACCGAAACGTCCCCGACGTCTCCGAGCCGGCGGAGTACGTCTCGATCTATGAGGGCGGTGCCTGGGGTCTCGAGGCTGGAACATCGTGGGCGGCTCCGGAGTACGCGGCGCTGATGGCCGAAGTCTATGAGTATTGCGGAACGTCCGTTGCGAATCCGGTAACGCTCCCGTACTACGTCTACAGCCAGTCCGGCTACAATGCGTTCATCGACGTGTCGAGCGGTAACGACGATTTTGCCTATGGAAGCTCCGGCTCACCGACGCCGGCGCCGGGGCCGTACTACGATGCGGGAACCGGCCCGGATGCCGCGAGCGGCATCGGCGTGCCGCTCGGATCGGACTTTGCGAACGCGGCCTGCCCGAGCAACGAACCAGCTGCAGTAGTCGAGAGGCCGTACATCGGCACCGCGGCGATCGAGCAGCACGCGGCCGCTGCGCCGACCATGGTTGACGTGCGTCCGCGAGTGCGTGGGCTCATCGATGAGGGAGAGCGGGACTCGAATGCGACGACACCGGTCCAAATCGTGCTGCGTCCGACGTCGACGCTCGCCAGCGACGAGCAGAGTCTCGTGCAGACGTTGCAGAGCGCCGGCTTCACCGTCGTGCGGCGCTTCTCTAATCATCTCATCGTCGACGCAGAGGCACCGAGTGGCACGGTAGAGAGCTTCTTCTCGACGCAGATGCACAACGTCTCGCAGGGAAGCTACGGCATGCGCTATATGCCGGCGACGACGGCGGTAATTCCCGCCTCGATCGCCGCGTCCACGGCAGGGATCGTGCTCGACGACGTGGTTACGATGTTCGCCCCCAAGCCGATACAGCTTAGACCTTTCGTTTCGAAGGCAACGGTACGCGGGCGGCCGTAGTCATCGCTCGGGACCGAGCGTGACTACTATCCTCTCTTGCCGCGTCTGCGCGGCGCCGGTGACGCGCAATTTTTGCGATTTGGGTGAAAGCCCGCTCGCGAACGCGTACTTGCCCGCAACCGCCGAGGCGATCGGAGCGGAGCCAAGATTTCCTCTGCATGCGTACGTCTGTGACCGGTGCCTGCTCGTGCAAGTCGGCGCTTTTGCACCGCCCGAGCAGATCTTCGGTGAGTACGCGTACTTCTCGTCGTTCTCGAGCTCGTGGCTCGAGCATGCGAGAACATACGTCGAGAGCATCGTGCCGCGGCTCGGGCTCGGTGTGAGCTCGCTCGTCGTCGAGGTCGCGAGCAACGACGGATACCTCCTACAGTACTTTTTAGAGCGCGGTGTTCCGGTACTCGGCGTCGAGCCGGCGGCGAACGTCGCGGCGGTCGCCACGGAGAAGGGCGTGCGTACGGAGGCGCGGTTCTTCGGTGTCGAGGCGGCGCGGGAGCTGCGCGACCGGTACGGCGCAGCCGACCTGCTCGTGGCGAACAACGTCATCGCGCACGTCCCCGATCTCCACGATTTCATCGACGGCATGCGCTTCATGCTCGCCGATGACGGCACGGCGACGATCGAGTTCCCGCACCTCCTCCGCCTGGTCGAGGGCGGGCTCTTTGACACCATCTACCACGAGCACTTTTCCTACTTCTCGCTCCATACGCTCGAGCGCGCGCTCTCGATGCACGAGCTCGCCGTGGTCGATCTTGAAGAGCTGGAAACGCACGGCGGCTCGCTCCGTCTGTTCGTTCGACATGCCGGCTCCGCGCCGGGTCCCTCGGCGCACGTCGAGGCGTTTCGCGCACGCGAAGTCGAGCGAAGACTGCTCGAGACGCGTACATACGACGCGTTTCAAGGCGTCGCCGAACGTAAGCGCGGTGACGTACGCGACTGGCTCGCGCAGCTACGAGCGGAGGGAAAGCGCATTGCTTGCTACGGCGCGCCGGCGAAAGGCAACACGCTGCTCAACTTCTGCGGCCTCGGCGTGCACGATATTCCATACACGGTGGACAAGAGCCCGTACAAGCAGCGGCATGTACTTCCCGGCAGCCACATTCCGATCGAGGCGCCGGAGCATCTGCGCGACGATCGCCCCGATGTCGTCTGGATTCTTCCGTGGAACTTGCGCGACGAGATCGCACGCGAAATCGCGTACGTGCGCGAGTGGGGCGCGCAGCTCGCCGTCGCCATGCCGGAGCTACGCGGGGCTTGACTTATGTGACCACGGTGACTACAATGGCGGCACAGCATGAATGAAATCGGAGTCCGCGAGGCAAAGGCGCAGCTTAGCCGCCTGTTGCGAGACGTGAAACGCGGTCGCACCTGGACGATCACAGAGCGCGGCGTTCCCGTCGCGCGGTTGCAGCCGGTGCGCGAGTCGGAGACACGCGAGCAGCAACTGAAGCGTCTCGAAGAGGCTGGTGTCTTAGTACCGATCGCTCGGAAGAGACGAACACTGCCGCGCCCCGTTGCCGTCGAGCGGGGTCTCGCTCAACGATTTCTTGAGGAAGACCGCTCGGGCCGGTGAAGAAGGCGGCGTCGGCGATCTACTGGGACGCTTCTGCGATCCTTTCGGCGCTCTTTCGTGATGAGCACAGCGACAAGGCCCTGAAGGCGGCATCTAACCAAGGCGCCGTGCACGTTCTCTCGTCGCTGGCGTGGAGTGAGACGCAAGCAGTGATCGCCCGCATCGAACGCGAGCCTCGTTTCGCGGCGAAGCGGCTCGCTGCAGTTCGCGAAGCGCTCAGCGGCGGTCCGTGGCGATACCTGAGCGTGCACCCGGACTTGAGCGCGTTTTCCGAGCTTGCCCGCAAGTGGCCCCTTCGGGGGGCGGATCTCTGGCATCTCGCGACTGCGAAGGCTCTGCAGTTGGAGTTCCCCGACGTCGTGATGCTTTCGTTCGACGCTCGACTCTCCGAGGCGGCGCGCGGCGAAGGCCTCTCAACGTGCTTCCGAAAGGGGATACTCGATGCACCTCCACGTCGACCGTAGCTCGGTAGATCGCTGTCGCGCCTTCGCGCGGCGAATCGTCGAGCCGGTTCAGGCGTACATTCGCGCGCACTCGACGCTTTCGGTGGAGCGCACGGTGCTGCGGCTGCTCGGCGTCGACGGTGTGGACTCGAGCGAGATTCCTTTGCCCAACGTCGTCGTCGACTCACTTCCGCGCGAGCGGCTCCAGTGGGGCATCGCATTGCCCTTTGGGCATGCGCTCGCGCAGACACGCTTGGAGCCTGCAACGCTCGCGCGCGCGATTGCGGACGGCGAGGTCTCGCTCGCGTCGTTCGCGGGCGTCGCCGACGCGGCGGCGCGCTCGGCCCTGCACGGCTACGTCGAGAGCGCGCTCGCGCAGATTGGCGCGCGACGCGGCGAGCGCGACGCGCTGCTCGAGCGGTTACCGCAGCTTCCGCCGCCGTTGCTCTACGTGATCGTGGCGAGCGGCAACATCTACGAGGACCGCACCGCAGCCGTCGCCGCGGCGGAGGCGGGCGCGCAGATTATCGCCGTGATTCGCTCGACCGGCCAGTCGCTGCTCGACTTCGTTCCGTACGGACCGACGACGGAAGGCTTCGGCGGCACGTATGCAACGCAGGCGAACTTTCGCATCATGCGGGAGGCGCTCGACGAGGCGTCGGAGCGCCTCGAGCGCTACGTGATGCTCACGAACTACGCGAGCGGCCTCTGCATGCCGGAGATCGCCGCGATGGCGGCGGTCGAGCGCCTCGACGTGCTCCTCAATGATTCGATGTACGGTATTCTCTTTCGCGACATCAACATGCGGCGCACGTTCGTCGACCAGCACTTCAGCCGCATGCTGAACGCGTATTCAGGAATCATCATCAACACCGGCGAGGACAATTATCTCACGACCGCCGACGCGGTGGCACAGGCGCCGGCGGTGCTTGCCTCCCAGTTCATCAATGAAGCGTTCGCGCACGATGCCGGTCTGCCGGACGAGCAGATCGGCCTCGGCGACGCCTACGAGATCGACCCCGATCTTCCGGACGGCTTTCTCTACGAGGTCGCGCAGGCGCAGCTCGCACGACAGATCTTCCCGAAAGCACCGCTCAAGTACATGCCGCCGACCAAGCACATGACCGGCGATATCTTCAAAGGACATCTCGTCGACGCGATGTTCAATCTCACGTCGGTGACCACCGGCCAGACCATTCATCTGTGCGGGATGCTGACGGAGGCGATCCACACGCCGTTTCTCGCCGATCGCATGCTCTCGATCGAGAACGCGCGCTACGTCATGAACACGGCGCGGCACTTCGGAGAGGAGATCGAGGTGAAGCAGGGCGGCATCATCGACCGGCGAGCGGCGCACGTGCTGCGCGAATGTGAGGCGCTGCTCGAGCGCGTTGCGGAGATGGGCTTGACCTCGGCAATCGAAGCGGCACTCTTCGCCGACGTGTCGCGCTCACCCGAGGGTGGCCGCGGACTGGAGGGCGTCTTCGCGCGCGAGGAAGGCTACTGGAACCCGTTCGAGGACGCGCTCGCCGGCGCTACGTCCAGGGGCTGATAACGTTCAGGCGCTCGAACTCGGGAATCTCAAAGTCGCGCACGTTGCGTGTGACGATCGTAAGATCGTGCACGACCGCAATCGCGACCAGTAACGAGTCGATGTAGGGCAGTAGCCTACCTTGGCGACGAGCCTGCCCGCTCGCGGCGCCCCACACACGCGCTGCTTCAGCGTCGAATGCGAGAATGTGCGATTCGAAGCGCTCCTCTATCTCGCTCACCCACTTCTGAAGGCTCTCGCGTTCGGCGGACGGACCAAGCTTGTGAATGCCTTGGACCAATTCGCCGAGAGTCGGCGCGCCTATGAATGCCTCTTGCATCGCGTTGGCAGCGGTCCAGGCGACAAAGCCTGAGTTCGACCGCCGCCTTCGGTATTCCGAGACTGCAGTCGTATCGAGGAGAAAACCCATCAGCGCCTGGGCGCCTCTCCCTCCTGCCGGAAGCCGGGATCGCTGAAGTCGACGGGCGGTTCGTACGGCGCAAACTCGGCGCGAGGGATTTCCACCTCGACCTTCGGTGAATGGTGGAGGAGAAAGGAGAGCAGCGTCTCCTTTTCTTCGCCTTTGCGCAACGACTCGTACTGGTCGCGCGAGACGACCACGACCGCGTCCTTGCCGCGACGCGTTACCGTCTGCGGCTCGCCCTTCGTCGCCAACTCGAACACCTCCGAAAACTTCGCCTTGGCCTCTTGCAGCTGCCAGGGTTGCCTGCGTTTGCGCGCCATATCTGACTAGACGGACTAGATTTTAGCATGGCGACGAGGCCGAATCAAGGGCAGAGCGCGAATGGCGCGAGGTGGTGCCCGACTTGATCCGCCCGTACGGCGATACGCGCGACGACGGCAAGGTGCAGCTCTCGTTTACGCTGCCGATCGAATGGAGCGAGCGCGCCGACGAGGCGGCACGCCGCCTCGCCGTCTCGATGGGATTTCGCGACGTGCACGTCGCAGAGGGGCGCCCCGCTGCGCAGGGCTTCTCATTTTTCGTCGTCTACGCTTCGACGGCGAGCGCCATCGACGCCGAAGCAATTCCTTCGTCCGCGGTCGAGGCGCCGGCGATGTCGATGGAACAGATCGATGCATTCATACGCGAGCGTGTCGGGCGCACGGTGAGAGTCGCCGGCGCGTGCATCGGCACCGACGCACACACCGTGGGGATCGACGCGATTCTCAACATGAAGGGATACAAGGGCGACTACGGGCTCGAGCGCTACGCGATGTTCGAGGTCTTCAACCTCGGCAGCCAGGTGTCTCCCGAGCAGCTCATGCGCTTCGCGAAGGAACGCGATATCGACGCGCTCCTCGTCTCGCAAGTGGTGACGCAGAAGCAGAGCGACGTGAAGAACTTCACGGCGCTCTCCGAGCTGCTCGAAGCGGAAGGTATTCGCGACAGGATTCTCTTGATCTGTGGCGGACCGCGCGTGACGAATCTGCTTGCAGCCGAGCTCGGCTACGATGCAGGCTTCGGACGCGGAACGCTGCCGAGCGAGGTTGCGGCATTCATCGCAACGCGGATGGCATCGAAGGAGCGCGCGTGAAGACTGCTTTGGTCACCGGCATCACGGGGCAGGACGGCTCCTACCTCGCGGAGCTGCTGCTCGCGAAACGCTATCGCGTCGTTGGAATGACACGGCGTACCTCCACCGACGTGCACGAGCGAATTCGCCATCTCATCGACGACATCGAGTTCGTCTCAGGCGATCTCCTCGACCAAGCGTCGATTACCGCGATCGTCGAGCGCGTCCGTCCGAACGAAATCTACAACTTGGCAGCGCAATCGTTCGTGCCGACCTCATGGGATCAACCGGTGCTCACCGGCGAGTTCACGGCGCTCGGCGTCACGCGGGTGCTCGAGGCGATTCGTGCCGTCGATCCGTCGATTCGCTTCTATCAGGCATCGAGCTCGGAGATGTTCGGCAAGGTCCACGAGTCGCCGCAGTGCGAGACGACGCCGTTCTATCCGCGCAGTCCGTACGGCGTCGCGAAAGTCTACGGGCACTGGATCACGGTGAACTATCGCGAGTCATACGGTCTATATGCGTGCAGCGGCATACTGTTCAACCACGAGAGCCCGCGTCGGGGGAAGGAGTTCGTGACACGGAAGATCACCGACGGCGTCGCGCGCATCAAGCTGGGGCTTGCGCAGGAGCTGCGCCTGGGAAATCTCGACGCGAAGCGCGACTGGGGCTTCGCCGGCGACTACGTCGAGGCGATGTGGCTCATGCTACAACAAGAGCGAGCGGACGATTATGTCGTCGCGACCGGCGAGACGCACAGCGTGCGTGAGTTCGTGCGCGCTGCGTTCGAGGCGGCCGGCATCGAGGATTTCGAGCGGTACGTGGTCACCGATCCCGCTTTCGTGCGTCCGGCTGAAGTGGATCTCCTCGTCGGCGATGCTTCGAAGGCGCGCCGCGCGCTCGGATGGGAGCCGCACGTTGGTTTCAACGAGCTCGTCGAGATGATGGTAAACGCGGATCTGAAGCGCCTGCAAAGCGCGCGGGTGTGATGAGAGCGCTCGTCACGGGCGCCGGAGGATTCGTCGGGCGACACCTGGTTCGCGAGCTCGAGGCGCAGGGCTGGGGCGTCAGCGCTGCAAGCGGACCGTCGGATGAAGCGTACCTCTTGCGCATCGATCTCGGCGACGAAGCGTCGCTGATCGATGCCGTCGAGCGAGCAAAGCCGGACGTGGTCTTTCATCTTGCGGCGCAGAGCTTCGTCCCGGAGTCGCTTCGCGCGCCGCAGCAGACGTACGACGTGAACGTGCTCGGCACCGCGCGGCTCTTCGCCGCCGTGCGCGCGTACGCGCACCGCGCGAACGCGATGCCACGCATCCTCTTCACGAGCTCCGCCGAGGTCTACGGCGCGCGTGGCGCCGCCGAGCTACCGTTGCACGAATCGCTCTCGCTGCGACCGCGCAATCCGTACGCCGCGAGCAAGGCCGCTGCGGAGGCGATACTGCTCGGGGAGATGTATTCTTTCGGCGGCGACGTCGTTATCGCGCGCGCCTTCAATCACATCGGTCCTGGACAGAGCGAGCAGTTCGCCGCGTCGAGTTTCGCGCACGGCCTCGCGAAGATCGCGACGAGCGATGAGACGGTGCTCGAAGTCGGAGATCTCGGCGCCGAGCGCGACATCCTCGACGTGCGCGACGTCGTGCGTGCATACGTGGCGCTCGCAGAGCGCGGCGAGCGTGGCGAAGTGTACAACGTGTGCAGCGGACAGGCAGTCGCAATGCGCGATCTCCTGCGCGAGCTCATTCTCGTCGCCGGCGTGCCGGTCGAGGTACGCACCGACCCACGGCGGCTGCGGCCCTCAGAGATCCCTATCTCGTTCGGTTCCAATCTCAAGCTCGTCGAGCGAACCGGCTGGTCGCAGCGCATCGCTCTGCGCGAATCGTTGCGGGACATCTACGACGACGCGCGTAACAAGCTCGTACCGTGAAGGACCCCCTTACCGAGGACCTCCAAGCCTTCGTCTTCGCGAATCGTGGACTCTTGCTCGCAGCTCCCGCAGCGCTGCTTGCCGCGTTCGGCAGGCCCTCGGCTTTTAGCGTCGCCGTCGGTTTGCCGACCGCCTTCGCCGGAGAGCTCTTGCGCTGCTGGGCCGTCGGCTACTCGGGCGACACGACGCGGAACGACCGCGTAACGGCGGCAAAGCTCGTCACCTCCGGGCCCTATGCCTACGTACGCAACCCGCTCTACCTCGGGAACTTCATGACGGCGCTCGGCTTCACCGTCGCCTTCACCGGGAAAAACTCGTTCGAGACCAAGTGCGGGCTTGCCGCGTGCGCGCTCGGATCGATGGCCGCGCTCTACGCGACGATCATCCCTCATGAGGAGGAGTACTTGCGTGAGCGCTTCGGCGAGGAGTTCGACCGCTATTGCGAACGCGTACCGCGCATTCTTCCGCAGCTCGATCCGGCGCCCGACGGCGAGGCGCAGTGGGATCCGAGCGTCATCGGACGCGCGGAGTCGAAAACGTTCGTGACGTTCGGTGCGATGCTCGCGCTGCTCGCACTCAAATCGATCTCCGCATAACCGTATCGTGAGGAGACGGCGCCTCTTCGGCGCGCTCGTCGTGAGCGTTGCCGTTGCCGCAATCGAGGTCACCGGCGGTTTTCGCGCGCAGTCGCTCGGTCTGGTGGCCGACGCGGTTCACGCCGGCACCGATGCGCTTGCAATCTGCGTGATGCTCCTTGCGGTCTACGCGGGGCGCAGGATCGAGATGCTCGCCGCCGTCTTCAACGGCGTGCTGCTTCTCGCGATCACCGGGCTCATCGCATACGGTGCCTTGCAGCGACTCGCGCATCCGTTACATCCGGTGGGGCCGCTCATGGTAGGGATCTCCGCGCTCGCGCTCGGCGGAAATCTCATCGCAGCCTACCTGTTGTTCCACGGCGTACGCGCATCGATAACGATTCGAAGCGCATTCTTGCACGTCGCTGCGGATGCGCTCGGTTCATCGGCCGTTCTCATCGGCGGCCTGCTCATTACGTGGACGCACCGTGCGTGGCTGGACCCGTGCTTCTCGCTCCTCGTCTGTGCAGTTGTCGTCGTGGGCGTCGCGGACATGCTGCGCGAGGCGCGCTCCATGAATGTGGAGAAGCCCTCGGCATGAACTCCACCGTCGTTCTTGGGTACGCGCGCACACCGTTCGGCAAGCTCGGGGGCGCGCTTGCATCGCTTCCCGCAACGACGCTCGGCGCGGCTGCTCTCGCAAAGGCGATCGAGCGGGCGGGCATCGATCCCTCGGACGTCGAGCACATCGTGCTTGGGCAGGTGCTCCAGGCAGGCGCCGGACAGAACCCCGCGCGCCAGGCACTCTTCAAAGCCGGGCTCGCGAAGACGGTCACCGCGGAAACCGTCAACAAGGTCTGTGCCTCCGGCATGCTGGCGATTGCGAGCACGATGCGCCTCATCGACGCCGGGGCGCTGCGTTTGGCCGGGGCCGGCGGGATGGAGTCGATGTCGAACGCGCCCTACCTATTAAAGGAAGCGCGCTTCGGATATCGGTTCGGCGACGGTGCGCTCGTCGACGCAATGATCTACGATGGCCTCTGGGACCAGTATTTTCCGATGACGATGTCGACACAGGGCGCGATCGTCGCGAACGAGCTGAAGGTCTCGCGCGACGAGCAAGACCGCTTCGCCTACGAGAGCCACCGCCGTGCACATGAGGCGCACGAGGCGGGGAACTTCGCCGACGAGATCGTCCCGTTGCGTGTCGCGAGCAAGGCGAAGGGTAAGCTCGTCGTCGACGCGCTGCCCAAACGCGGTGAGGTCAGGATTCCCGCCACAGTCGGCGGCCGCAACAACGTGTGGGATCACCAACCGTCGGAGCGTTTCACACTCGACTATGAGCGATACGCACCGTTCATCACGGGCGACGCGCCGTACACGCTCGTCGAGCGCGACGAGGCGGTACGCCCCGACGCCTCACTCGAAGCGCTGGGGAAGTTGAAGCCGCTCGAAGCCGACGGCACGGTGACGGCCGGAAATGCGCCGGGCGTCAACGACGGTGCTGCGGCGCTCATTCTCGCCGACGCGCGCTACGCGAAAGAGCGCGGCAACGAGCCGCTCGCGACGATCGTCGATCATGCCACCGTCGCGTGGGACTCACCGTACATCGCGCTCACGCCCGCGATGGCGGCTCAAAAGCTCATGGACGCGCATGGCTTGAGCCCGAACGACGTGCACATCTGGGAGGTAAACGAGGCTTTTGCCTCCGTCGCGCTCAGCTCGGCGCGGAACTTGGGGCTCGACGCCGAGCGCATCAATCGCTACGGCGGCGCGGTGGCGATGGGGCATCCGATCGGCGCCTCCGGTGCACGCATCACGGCGACGGTGATAAACCAGCTACGCAAGCGCGGTGGGGGTCTCGGTATCGCCGCGATCTGCTCGGGCGGCGGGCAAGGCGATGCACTGCTCATCAGAGTTGAGTAAAGGTTGGCCGCACTGTACGCGGCCTTCATTACATTGTCATCCCGAGCGAAGCGCCCAAGGCGCGGAGTCGAGGGACCGCCAATGAGCTTTACGTCGGTCCCTCGACTTCGTTCGCTTCGCTCACTTCGCTCGGGATGACAAGGCTTTGGTAATTCTCGTTGTCGGGGCGGGGCAGATGGGCTCGGGCATCGCACAGGTTGCGGCGCAGCACGGGCACACCGTCCTGCTCAACGATCGTGATGCGGCGCTGATCGAGCGCGGCATCGGCATCATTCGCAAGAATCTGGATCGGGCTGTCGAGAAGTCACGCATCACGCAGCGAGAACGCGATAGCGCGTTGGCCGCGATCCGGGCGACCCCGAAGCTCGAGCGCATCGAGGCCGATATTGCGATCGAGGCCGCTACGGAGCAATTGCCGACGAAGCTCGAGATCTTTGCAGTGCTCGACCCGAACACGCCCGCCTCGGCGATCCTCGCGAGCAACACCTCGTCGATCTCGATCACCGCGCTTGCTGCATCGACAAAGCGCCCCCAGCGCGTCATCGGGATGCACTTCATGAATCCGGTTCCCGTAATGCCTTTGGTCGAGATCATTCGCGGCCTGGAAACGTCGCAAGAGACCTACGACGCAGTGCGCTCGCTCGCGGAGCAGCTCGGAAAGACGCCGGTCGAAGTGCGCGATTTCCCGGGCTTCGTCTCGAACCGCGTGCTGCTGCCGATGATCAACGAGGCAATCTACGCCCTTTACGAGGGCGTCGCGTCGCCGGAGGCGATCGACACGGTGATGAAGCTCGGCATGAACCATCCCATGGGCCCACTCGAGCTCGCGGACTTCATCGGCCTCGACACCTGCCTTTCAATTATGCAGGTGCTGCACGAGGGTTTCGGCGACTCGAAGTACCGGCCGTGTCCGCTGCTCGTGCAGTACGTTGCTGCCGGGCGTCTTGGGCGCAAGAGCGGCCGCGGCTTCTACGAGTATACATGAGCCACGCTCGGGATGACGACGCTAAGTCCTGAGCAGCTGCAGGTTCGCGAGCTCGCGGCGCAGGTTGCGCAGCGTGAGATCGCGCCACACGCGGCTGCTTGGGATCGCGAGCATCACTTTCCGCGCGAGCTCTACACGAAGCTGAACGAGGCCGGCCTCATGGGGCTGCTCGTGTCGGAGCGCTACGGCGGTAGCGGCGCAGGATACGTCGCGTATGCGCTCGCGATCGAGGAAATTGCGCGCGCGGACGCGGGAACGGCGGTAACGCTCTCCGTGCATTCGATGATCTGCGCGGCGATCGAGAGACTCGGCGGCGAGCAGCAGAAGAAGACATGGCTACCGAGGCTCGCGGCGGCCGACGCGATCGCCGGCTTCGCGCTCACCGAATCCGACGCCGGCTCCGACGCAGCGAGCCTGCGCGCGAGCGCCGTTCGTGAAGGCGACGTTTATGTGTTGAACGGCCGCAAGCAGTGGTGCTCGACCGGGCGCTTCGCGGCAGTGGTGCTGGCGATGTTCCGCACCGGAGGCGCAGGAGCGAAGGGCATCAGCGCCTTTCTCATCGATCCGGCGAGCGCGGGTGTGCGCGTCGAGCGCGTAACGGAGAAGCTCGGCATTCACTCGAGCGACACGTGCGATCTCGCCTTTGAAGATGCGCGTATCGGCCCCGATGCGCTGCTCGGCGAGGAGGGCGAAGGCTTCGGGACCGCGATGAGTGCGCTCTGCGGCGGACGTATCGGCATCGCGGCGCAGGCGACGGGCATTCTCGCGGCCTGCCTCGAGGCGTCGGTAAAGTTTGCTTCGGAGCGATACGCATTCGGAAAGCCTATCGGGGCCTTCGAGGGCGTCTCGTTCAAGATCGCGCGTATGGCGACCGATCTCGAAGCGGCGCGTCTGCTTACCCGACGCGCCGCTTCGCTTGCGGATGCGGGTGAGCCCTTCGCGATGCAGGCGAGTCAGGCGAAGCTGTTCGCCTCGACCGCTGCGCGCACGCATGCCGCCGAGGCCGTGCAGATTCACGGCGGCTACGGCTACACGACGGAGTTTCCTGTGGAACGCTACTACCGCGACGCGAAGATCACCGAGATCTACGAAGGAACATCGGAGATTCAACAGTTGATCATCGCGCGCTCGCTGCTGGGGAGATTAGAATGATGAGAAGCAGTCATATCGGTTCTAGCGAAAGC
>JASHTE010000034.1 GCA_030040695.1 Vulcanimicrobiota bacterium
CCCTCGACGTCGAGGATCGTGTCGCTGTCCTCGGCGTCCGTGTCGTGCACGATCGGACCGCCTGGCGGGATTTGGTGCGGCTTGATGTTTCGTGTCAGGTCTGGGCTAATGCGCTCCCAATGCAATCCGCGGTCCGCCGATTGAAAAACGACGTTGCCGGCAGACCAAACGAGATGAGGATTCCAGGGCGCGAAAGCAATCGGCGACTCCCAATTCCAGCGAACGCCCGAAATTCTCGCGTCGTAGGTCTCCGCTGCGTTGCGCACGACGGGCTTCACGAACCACGAGTCTCTCGTTCTCTTGTTGACGAGCGTGTAGATGCCCATTGCGGTGTCGACGACGATGAAGTTAGGATCCACGGGATCAGGCACGACCCACTCGCCGTCGCCTCCCGCGACTTCTATCCAGTCCCTATTTCCGATGCCCGTGGGGTCTTGGCTATTGTTCGGAGCGCACCACGCGCTGTTGTCCTGCAGGCCCGTACAGATCCAATACGGGTTTTCATCGGAGACGCCAACGCGGTAGGCTTGCGCGATTGGAAGATTTTTCTCGAAAGACCATACGTTGCCGCCATCGACAGTCAGCGCGTATCCGCCGTCTTCGCCGATGATGATTCGCTTTGGATCGTTCGGCGCGATCCAGATTGCATGGTAGTCGACGTGAACGCCTCGCGCGATGATATGAAATTGTCTTCCTCCGTTCGTGCTCTCGGAGGCGAGCTCCGAGAGCGCATACACGTGATCCTCATTCGCGGGATCGACCTCAACGTGAGTGAAGTAGAAAGGGCGCTGATCGATGAGCGTATTGTCGCTCACCGCCGACCATGTTTCTCCGCCGTTGTCGCTGCGCCAAAGGATTCCGTCGTGCGACTCGATGAGCGCGTAGACGCGATCCGGATCGCTCGGAGCAACCGCAAGCCCGATGCGGCCGGTGATTCCTGCCGGCAGACCGTGACCGGTGAGTCGCGTCCACGTCGTGCCGCCGTCGGTCGACTTGTAGATGCCGTCGTCCGGGCCGCCGGAACGAAACGTCCACGGTGTTCGGCGAAACTCCCATATGCCGGCGTAAACGATACGTGGATCCGCAGCGGCCATTGCAACGTCGATGCCGCCGCTGCGCGGCCCCACGTACAGCGAATGGCTCCAGGTCCGGCCACCGTCAAAGGTCACGTAGGTACCGCCCGCAGGGCTATCGCGGAAAAAGTCGCCGAATGCGGCGACGACAATGTGATTCGGGTCGTTCGGATCGACGGCAATGCGCGAGATGTATCGAGCATTGCGCAGTCCGACGCGACGCCACGTTGCGCCGCCATCCGTGCTCTCGTATAGGCCGTCGCCGTAGCTGACGTCGTTTCGCGGATTCGTCTCGCCGGTGCCGACCCAGACGACGTTCTCGTTCTTCGGATCGATGGCAACGGCGCCGATCGCGCCGACTGACTCGCTATCGAAGACCGGTGCCCAGCTTGCTCCGCCGCTATCGCTCTTCCACACGCCGCCGCCGGCAGTGCCGACGTAGTACAGCATGTCGTCCTGTGGCGTGCCGGCAACCGCAGAGACCCGGCCGCCCGCAAGCGCCGGGCCAATGGCGCGCCACGGAAGGCGCGCGTACGATGATACCGTCGGGGCTGCCGCGGACTCGACGAGCAGCAAAAGGAACAGGGCGACGGACCCTGTACGCCCCATCCCTATTACTGCTTTAGCGCTATATGGGCGCTACGGGTCACCGATTCTCTCGACGAGCTGCAGTTGGAAGGTGGTCGGACCGTAGTTGAGTGAGGCGGTGAGCCCCTCTTGCGAAACAACCGACACGTCGCTGCGCGGGACCGCACCGCTGTTCACCAGGGCGGTGCATGCAGTACCGGTCGCGCCCTCCGCCGGCGTGCCGTATTTGCCGACGCATTCGGGCGCAAGTGGGATCGGGATTCCGCCCATGAAGGTCCCGTATAAAGCACTATCGGCGTGGTTCAAGTTGATAGCGGTCAGCTGAAGATCAGCGTGAGACCCGACAGGCTCCGTGATGCCCGCCGAGACCACGCCAAACGCCGGCACGCTGTACTGATTGTTATTTCCGTAATACGTCCATCCGGCGCGGAAGAAGGCGCCGCTGAGAGTCCGGTAGTTGAGCTCGGCATATCCGCTGCTGTACGGCACCGATGCTCCGTTAATCGTATTGTAGAAGATACCGGTGCCTTGTTGGAAATTGACGCCCGGCAAGATGCCAAGATTCGTGTTGTAATTATACGGCGTGCACTGACTTGGCGGCACGTTCGTGCAATAGAAACCCGGCGGCAAGTCATAGGCGTAGGCGCGCATGAGGTCGCCGTTGAGCTTGAAACCGAAGCCGGAGACCGGTGCATTTCCAAGGCTTACTTCGATGCCTTCATACCGCGCGTGTCCAAGATTCTCCGTGCCGGAGGCATAGAGTGGGCACTCTCCGACGGCGGGACAACCGGGAGGAAAGTAGTCGGGATTCACGAGGAATGTCGAAGGAAGATACATGTTTCGCAGGTTCGTGAGGTAAGCATCGAACGACACGAACATCGAGCGCTTGAGCCGCTGATCGACGCCGATGTCGTAGCTGAACGCCGTTTCGGGTGCGATGTCACCGCTGTTGACGTCCTCAGTGTAACCACCGGTCGGCACGCCGGCAATATTCTCCGTTGGCAGGGATCCAGGCGAAGACAACAACGAGAGAAACGGAGGCGCGATCGACGAACCCAGTGCAAGTCGCCACGACGTGTCGTCGTTCGGCTGCCAGGTGAAGGCGACCCGTGGCGCATTGTATCCGCGCGTCGCGGTCTGCCAGCTCGCCGGCCCCGATCCCGGAGGCAAGCCGCCGCCGTTATCCGTAAAGTGGCTTTCGTACTGGATCGCATAGTCGGCGATGTTCGCCATGACCTTCGGCGCAACGAAGAAGTCGAATCGCGCCGACTCGGTGTCGAAGAGCTGACTCGCACCCGGAGGCAGCGTGTCGTATCCCGGTTCACCGGTAGCGGAATCGAGGTAGTACTCGTAGCCCGACTGGCTGTGTCTATCGAGCGATACGGTCAAGTCGCTTCCGTTGTTGAACGGACGGATCAGCTGCACCGTCTCTCCGAGCTCATGGTTGTTGATGAAGGACAAGACGTTGGCGTCAGTGGCGGAAAACGATGCGTACTGCCCGTTGAAATACTCCATGTAGGGCGCAGTGCCGCCCGGATTACAGACGCTGCCGTTGTACGTCGTGCCTTTCGGGCAGACGAGGCCGCCGCCCCACGTGTTACCATTTTCCGTTATGAGGCCTCCGGGACCGGTCGCCAGATAACTGGATTGATTGTTCCCGCCGTCATAGTAACGCGCAAGGAGCGTCCACGCACCAAACGTCGTGCGAAGCTCGCCCTGGTAGAGATACTCCTGCACGGAGTTGTAGAACGGCGCATACGCATTGAAGTCGAACGGAATCTGCGTTCCTGCGGCAACCGAGCCCGAGTACCCCGCCGGAGGTGTGAAAGACGACCAACTACTGTCTGGGAGAGTACCGACCGGCGCAAGAGACGCGCCGACGGCGGTATCGGCGGTCGCGCCAAAATCCTGAGCGCCGAGGAAGCTGAGCGTCAGCGAGGTCGTCTGAGAGAAATTGAGGCGTACCTTTCCGAGCTGATTCTTCGAGTCAAAGCTTGTGTTTATCAGGGAACAGCAGATATAAAACGGCTCTGCGTTGCGGTATTGACCGAAGAAGCCGATGTACTGATTGTAGCTCGCTTCAGAAGCCGGCGCTATGCCCGACGCGCTGGAAACCAGTTCCTGGCCGTTTACGGTGTAGTTGCCGCCGTAGGTGAGGCTGAATGCCGACCCTGCCACGGGGTAGTTTCGCATCCCGCCGGGTTCGCCATCGGTTGCGTAAGCGAAGGCGTATTGCAGGAAACGCGACGGCGTCGATCCCGTCACGCGAATCGAGGTGGCGAGGCCACCCCAACTGTCAAACTGTTGACTGAGCATCGCCTGCGGCGTCAGCGTCGGTTGCAGCGTGATGAAGTTTACGGTACCGCCGATCGCGTAGTTAATCTCGGCCGGCTCGGATCCCGGCCCCTTGACGATCTCGACGCTCTGGAGCACTGCCGGATTCAGGATCGACGGGTCGAAGGCGCCTGAGAGGGAGAGCGGCGTTGCGTGGCCGTCGATGAGCGACTCGGTTTCGTAGGGCAACGCACCGCGTATTTGAATCGACTGCGCTCCTTCCTGATCGGTACCGTTGCCATTGCTCGGATTCTGCCATACCGTGATGCCGGGAATCTCGTTCAGCACGTTCATGACCTGTGTCTCACCCTGCTCCTGAAATGTGGCACTCGGTATCGTGCTGATCGCGGCCGAGCTTTGGTTGATCTGCGCGTAGCCCAAAGCGTTCGTTGAGACATGTGCAATCGTTCTCAGAGACTCGAACGACTGTGGCGAAAGGGCGAAGTTCGTCGTCACAGTTTGCGCACCTGAAACCGCGACGTTCGTAATCGTTTGGAAGAAGCCGGGCCTTGTGACGATGAGCTGATAGAG
>JASHTE010000317.1 GCA_030040695.1 Vulcanimicrobiota bacterium
ACCGCGCCTTCGCGCGCGCTCACGTGAACGAAGGGAACGTATTCGCGGGTGTGGTCGCTGCCCGGCGCGGTCGGGTCGCAGCCATGGTCGGCCGTGAAGATCACCTCGTCACCCGGGCGCATCAACGTCTCCATGTTGGGAACGAGCGCATCGAGCTCCTGCAGCGCATCCGCATAGCCGCGCGCATTGCGCCGATGGCCGTACTTCGAGTCGAAATCATTAAGGTTTGTGAAGATGAAACCGTGCTCGACGCCCCGCATCAAATCGAACGTGCGCTCCATCGCATCGCGATTGTCTTTGATCCGTACCGACGTCGTGACGCCATGCCCACAGAAGATGTCTGAAATCTTTCCCACCGCATGCACCGGCACACCGCGTTCGTGGAGCTCGTCGAGGAGGCACGGCGGCGGCTCGATTGCGTAGTCGCGCCGGTTGGGCGTGCGGAGAAACGCACCCGGCCCTCCGATGAACGGCCGTGCGATGACGCGATTGACGCCGTTGGGCGGAACGAGCATCGCGCGCGCGCGCTCGCACCAATCGTAGAGCATTTCGAGCGGCACAACCTCCTCGTGCGCCGCCACTTGGAAAACCGAATCCGCGGAAGTATAGAGGATAGGTCTTCCGGTGGCCATGTGCTCGGGGCCGAGCTCTTCAATAATCTCGGTGCCCGAGGCTGTCTTATTACCAAGCGGGGGCTTCCCGGCGATCCGGGTGAACTCCTCGACAACGGAGGGGGGAAAGCCCTGCGGATAGGTGGGGAACGGAACGGCCGTGACGACGCCGGCCATCTCCCAATGGCCGGTAATCGTGTCCTTCCCCCGGCTCTTCTCCTTCAGCCGAGCGACGCGGGCGCGGGGGCTCGGATCGCGAGGAACGCCGGCGATGCTCGTGAGGTCTCCGAGGCCATAGCGCCCGAAGTTGGGCAGCTCGAGGCCCCCCACGTAGCGCGCGGTGTTCCCGATCGTGTTGGCTCCCGGCGCATCACCGTACTCGGCCGCGTCGGGCAATGCGCCGACGCCGCCTGAATCGAGCACGATGACGATCGCTCTAGGCATAGTGCGAGGAGCCGTCTTCTGCCCTCTCGGCCTTTGTCATCCCCAAGCCCTGGAGGCGACTTGCGATGTAATACAGTGTATGTTAGGATCGCGTGCATGGCGATGCTCAATGTCCGCGTCGATGCGCGAATCCTCGAATGCGTAGAGCGCATAGCGACCCGAACGGGGCGGAGCCGGTCCGACGTAGCTCGGGAGGCACTCGAACGGCTATGTGCGGACCTCTGTGAGCCGACGGAGGCACCGCCCCATGCGGCGATTGCCCACCTGATCGGCTCCTGGAATGGCCCCCACGAGGCGCTCTCAGAGCAGACTGGAGCGCGATTCGCTACGTTGCTCAAGGAAAGGAGCCCTCGTGGTTCTCGTGGACGCCGGACCCCTCGTCGCGCTCGTTAACCGCAACGATCTACATCACTCGGCTTGCGCCGTCGCGTTGACCCAAATTCGTGAGCCACTTGCTACGGTGTGGCCCGTTGTAGCCGAGGCTATGTACCTACTGCGTCCCTCTCTTCAAGCGCAAAGCGCGTTATGGGAGATGCTTACCATCGGCGCGTTGAGCCTCATGAGCCTCGACATCGATGACTGTCCGCGCATGCGAGAGCTCATGTCGAAATACCGAGATCTGCCGATGGACCTCGCCGACGCCGCGCTGGTCCGGGCGGCGGAACGAGAGCGTGTGCGTCGCATCTTCACGATCGACCGGCGTGATTTCCAGGCATACCGTCCACAACGAATCGGCCGCTTTGAAATCTTGCCGTAACCACTAAGGCATCGTCGGGCTGTGGCCTACTCCGACAAACGCGCCGAGCGTCGCTCCGAACGAGCTGTAGAGGCTCGCCCCGGTAAAGCGGTCGCTCGCATGTCCCGCATCCACGCCGATGTCGAAACCGAAGCGAGCGTCGATCCAGCGTTTGACGGAGAGATTCGCCGCTTCGATGCGCTGCTGCAATTGCGCGGCGATCGCGGGATTGATCGCCTCGTACGCCGGCACGACGCCGCTCTGCAGCGTCAGCGTCGTCAGCGTGAATCCCTCGTGGCCGAGCGAGAGATTTCCCTCGAACGACGACGCGGCGGACTGGCCCTGCGTCCAGAGCGGGATGTAGCGCACGGTCACGCTGCCGTCCGGAAAGTAGAGCTCCGGCCCGACGTTGACGTAGCGCTGCGCAAGCCCGTACGCGGTTTCGAGCGCGCCGTAGCCCTCGGCGATGACGAAGTTCGGACTCACCGTCGGATCCGCTTCGAGGTACGCGCCGCGCGTCGGAAAGAGCGTTCCGTTCGACAACTCGACCTGCGCGTACGTAAAGAGGCGCGGCGCCCATTGGTGATAATCGCCGAGGATCCCGGTCGTTCCGTTCGACGGTGCGCCGCTGTCGCCGTCGCGCCGGGTCACGAAGGTGAATATGGGTTTGTCATCCGCACCGGCGGTTGTGTTGACGTTGAGCGTCGCGAACTGCCACGGTCCGTAGACGCTTCCGGGTTGCAGCCCGATGCTCGACGCCGATGCCTCGATGAGCGTTGCAGGCGCGTCGGCCGCCGCCGGCTGCGCGGCAAACGCCGCCGGTAGCACGAGCATCGCGGCGATGGTGAACGTTGTCAATCTCACGGGTCCGTCCTTGCAGGCTTGAAGAGTACAGCGAGTTGGGTCGCGTTCGAGCGTACGGAAAAGTAGGAGTACGTCGCGTCGCCACCGGCCGAGGTGACGTCGCCGGGCAGAGGGCTCGCCGCAATCCACGATCGTGGCAGCGCGAACGCGATGTCGTGTAAGCCGTCGGGATTCGCAAGTCGCACGAGCACACCGTCGGAGCCGCGCACGAACGCTGCGTCCGTCTTCACGAAGCGGTTTAGGAAAGCGGAAGCGGCAACCATCGTCGTCGCCGAGGCCCGCCCGCTGCGCTGCTCGCGCTCGAGACGATCGAGAAACGCGGAGAACGCGCCGATGTATTGCGGATGGCGCTGCAAGTCGTAGATGTGACTGTACATGAGATAGATACTGCGGTCGCGCTCAGCCTCGTCGAGCGTCGACGTCAGCCACCTCTCGACGCCTTTCGGCGGAAGCCCAGCTCTGCTCATCTCTGCAAGCGACGCCGTGCTCCCGTTCGGCATGATCGGAAACGCCCAGGCGCTGTCGGAGACGAGCCTCCCACCCCAGAACGCCAGCTCCGGCGGCGTTCCCGTGTCGCCGGTAAAATAGTAGGCGCGGATTCCGAGCGACGCGATCGCATCGGTCATCTGCCATGGGTGCGCGCCATCGGGCGCTGCGTAATCGAGTATCGGACGATGGGTCAGCCTCTCGAGACAGCGGTCGTTCACTGCGACGAGCGCCTGCATCTGCGCTTTGTCGAGCCTGCCCGCCGCGACGTGGTACGCGAACCAGTTGTGTCTCCAGCCTCCGTGCGAGCCGATCGTGCCGTACGGCTCGAGCATCCGAACGTAATGCCGCCCTTTGCCGCACGCATCGAAGCCCAGCCCGTCGCCGATGTGCACGTCATCCGGACCGGCGGTAATGTCGAAGTCGTAACGAACGTCTCGGCGCAGCAGCCGGTGCGCGGCGAAGTTGGGGATGCCTTTCCACTCCGCGTTCGAGTCGACGTGCCAGTTGAAGATGACCGCTCCGCGTCCTCCGGGCGCGGCAACCAGATGCGGTGCCGCGGCGACATCGAAGACGACGTGGTGCATCACCATGTGCATCGGGAAGCTGTCGCCGATCGAACGCAGATAACCGAGTGCGAGCGCGACGTAGAATACTTCGCCCGCGCCGTCGCGCCGCTCCGTGAGCGCAGGCCCGAGCACCGAGAACGCGTCGACCTGCGTTCCGGGGTCGGCGCTCGTCGCTGGCAGCGGATACGTCAGTGCGCCGTAGCCGTACGAGGAGAGCAGCGTGCCGCCCGCGAGCTTGCCGCGCGGCGCGTGCCATTCATACGCCGCGCGAGCGCTAGCAAAGCGAATCTCGCCGTGGCCGAACGACTTCTCCCCGAGCACGCGAAAGCGCAAGTACTCGACACCGGCGAGATCGGCGAGCTCGGCTCGGTTGGCGAAGCGTCCGCTGGAAAGATCGGTCCCCGCGTTCCCGACGATCACGACGACGCCACCTGCTCGAGCGTACGCGTCGAGCACGTCCGCCGCATCCTCTGAGACGAAGCGGTTGATGTCGTCGGGCACGATGATCGCCACGAACTGCGCGCGCAGCTTGCGCGCCGTATACAGCGAGAGGTCCCGCTGGTCGATCCAGCGATTCGGTATCCCCTGCTCGGTGACGTAGGTTTCCCACGGCGCGCGCGCAGTGGGCGAGTCCTCCTGCTCGTCGACGAGAAAGCCGACGACCTGGTCGGGGTTCGCCTGCATCCGGTAGAGCAAGGCGACGCGCAGCGTCGTCGAGCTGCAAAACAGGAGCAGCGTCGCGACGAGAATGCCGATGCGATTGAGGATCATGCGACGAACCCTTCGCCGTCGGTCACGAGCCAGCCGAAGACGTTTGCGCCGGACGCGAGCGTGACGCCGAGCGCCCCGTAGGCGGTGCGATTCGAGGTTGTCGTTCCGATGCGCGCGCCGTCGCCGATCGTGAGCCGGCCTTCGCAGAAGACGTGCCCGTCGACGTGCGCGCGCGGCTCGATCGTCAGATCGCCGCGAGCGATCGCGTTTCCGTAAATGTGCGCGCCGGCGCCGATGACGAGCGAGCCGTTCGACTTGAGCGTGCCGTCGATGCAGCGCCCGTCGGCAACTCTCAAGTCCTCGCGGCTGACGATGTCACCGGTATCTGGGGCGCGGGTCTCACGCGCCTCCCTTGCCATGCCGCTCTCAACGGTGGTGATCGGCGCACCGAAGACGCGAGCGAAGCGCGTTCCTTTGCCGAGCACGACACGTTTGGCGCTC
>JASHTE010000318.1 GCA_030040695.1 Vulcanimicrobiota bacterium
GAGCATCGACGAAAACGGATAGAGCTCGCCCTCGATGAAGAGACTCGTCTTGACGGGCTTGAAGCGCAGCTCCTCAGCGAGACCGATTTCCTGCAGCAGCATCTGCGTCTCGAGATCGCTCCCGAGTATGACGTGATAGAAGCGATCCCACGTGATGCCGCCTATTTCCCAGGGCCGCGTGAGCCCGCCAATGCTGCTCTCGCCGTCGACCACCGCAACGCTCTCTCCTCGTTTCGCGAGGCGAATCGCGCTCACGAGCCCTGCGACGCCCGCTCCGACAACGATCGTTTTCGTCACGACTCGCTTACGGCTCCGGCGCGAATAGCGTACGAGCGCCCGCAGGGCGCGCATTGAACGTCGATCGTCACTGCGGCTGGATCGCCGTCGAAACGGATGATCGGTTTACCGCAGCGGCAGACGACGCCGATCGAGTGCGCCGGCGAGCCGATGGCCAAGTGAAAGTCCGCGATCGACTTCGTGACGACCGAACCCATGCCGATCATCGCAAAGCGGCCAATTTCCAAACCACAGCCGATCGTGCACTGCGCTCCAATCGTCGCACCTTCGCGCACGAGCGTCGGTAGCGTCTCGTCATCCGGGTCGGAGGTGCGCAACTGCTGGAGATCCGGCGTCGTCGCGCGCGGAAAGCGATCGTTTGTAAAGACGGTTCCGGCGCTAATCATGACACCGCGCTCGATGGTAACAGCGGTGCAGACGTAGGCGAAGGCGTTGATCTTGACGAGGTCGCCGATCGTGACGCCATAGGCGACATAGCTCTTCTCACCGATGATGCAATCGCGCCCGATGCTCGTCGCGCCGCGGATGTGCACGCTGTCCCACACACGCGTACCATCGCCGAGAGAGACGCCCTCCTCGACAATCGCGGTGGGATGAATGAAGGTGCCGCGGAGTAAGGCTTGCGTCATACGGCAACGCCCTCGACGGCCTCGACCGCCGTGCGGCCACCTTCCCGAATCGAGGCATAGGCGGCATCGACGACGTCAACCGAGGCGAGCGCGTCTGCCGTATCGACTCTCGGGCGCGACCGTCCGCTTGACGCTGCGACGAAATCTGCTTGCACGAACGCAAAGGCGTCGGCTTTCGAGTATCCCGCACCGACCACCGTTGGATGGCCGCCCGCGCCGCGTGTCAGGGTCGTCTCCTTCCAACCGACGCAGAGACGCCCTCGCTCACCGAAGATGCGCACGTAGTAGGGGAACGATCGATCGAGCGACCAGCTGAGATCGACGGTCACACCGGTGCCGGTCTGCGTCCCCAGGTACAGGTAGGCGCTGTCCTCAACGGAGAGCTCCTCGCAGCGTTTGTAGCCGACGGCCGCCACCGAGACGACCGGTCCGAAAAGGTAGCGACAGATATCGGCGGCGTGGCTTCCGTTATCGATAACCACCCCGCCGCCGCTGCGCGCAGGATCCGCGTTCCAACGTCCGCGCATGTCGACGTTCGAGACAAAGATGATCTCCGCGTGCCGTATCTGCCCGAGCGCACCCTCGCGAATCAGCTGACGCGCACCCGCGAGATCGGGCACGTAGCGGAATTTCGAGGCGAGCATGAGCAATCGTCCGTTGCGCTGCGCGCACGCGAGCATCGTACGAGCCGCATCGCCGCTGGTCGCAAGCGGCTTCTCACAGAGCACATCGATGCCACGCTCGAGGTAAAACTGTGCAAGCTCGGGATGCGTGTCCGGCGGCGTACAAAGGATCACGCCGTCGAGGCGCTCCTCAAGAGCGAGCTGTTGGTACTCCGGGTACGCACGTGCGCCGGAGCTGCGCGTGAGCGTCTCCAGGACGTCGTAGCGCTCGTCGCAGATCGCGGTAAGCTTCACGTCGTCGAGGGCCGATGCCGTGTTGACGTGAACCGTGCCGATCGCACCGGCGCCGACGATTCCAAGGCTATAAGGCGTCATGAGGCCCTCCGCAGTTCTCGAGCAGTCGCAATGATGGAGCGGGCAATGTACTCCACGTCGCCGATCGACAGGCGATCGTTCCACGGGATGACGAGCACGCCGTCGAGGCCCAGGTAGACGCCTGGATACCGCTCGCGCTCGTAGCGCAGCGCCTCCGGTCGCGCGAGCGTGAACGGCCAGCGGCTCTTGCCGAACGTGCGCTGCTCGCGAATAACTTCGCACTCGAAGGCGGGTTTTTGAATGTAGCGGGGCGCTGTGAGGATCGAGCGATCCTTGAGCTTTGCGGCGAAACCGTGCGGGCCGTCGGGAATGAGCGACGGATCGAGGCGCACCGCGTAGCGCCAATAGACGGGCCGTGCATCGAGCGGTTGCGCGGGAACGGCGATGCCCGGAACGCCCTCCAGCCACTTGGTGAGAATCGAGGCGAGCAGCACGCGACGCTCGACAGCACGCTCGAGTTTCTCGAGCTGTGCGAGGCCGACCGCGCCTTGCAGCTCGCTCATGCGATAGTTCGGCGCGAGAAAGTAGTGGTCGGGGTTGGCGTCGCCGTATCCCCACGCCTTATTGATGAACAGGAAAATGCGACGGGCGAGGGCCTCGTCGTTCGTCACGACGATTCCGCCCTCGCCCGTCGTGATATGCTTGCCCTGTTGCAGACTGAAGGCGCCGATCGAGCCGATCGTTCCGACGTAGCGGTCGCGATGCGTCGCGAGGAATGCTTGTGCGCAATCCTCGATGATCGGTAGATTTCTCCTTCAAGCGAGTTCCTCGATCGCGTGCATCTCGCAGGGAACGCCGAAGAGGTGCGTTACGACGATGGCACGGGTTCGCTCGCTGAGCGCTGTCTCGATCGTCGCCGCCGTGAGGTTCAGCGTTGCCGGATCGACGTCGGCAAAGACCGGAATCGCCCCTTGATACATGATCGGCGCTATCGCACCCATGTCCGTGATCGGCGAGGTGACGACCTCATCACCGGGCTCCAGATCGAGCGCTGCAATTGCGCAGTGGACAGCGGCGGAGCCGGAGCTACACGCGTAGGCGTACTTCACGCCGAGCATCTCCGCGAATGTTCGCTCGAGCGCGCGAACGAAGCGTCCCTTGGTGCTCGTCAGCGTTCCGCTCTTTAACGCCTCTGAGAGATAGGCGATCTCTCGTTCGCCAAAGTTGCGACCTGTGGCGTCCTGATCGTTAGGGAGCGGGCGTTGCGGAAGGAGGGTGTCGATATTCACGTACTGTTCCTCATGGGACCGCGGGCTGGGGTACGGCGCATCAGCAGCGGGCGGAGTGCGAAGTTGGTAGAGTGATAGCAGAGCACGACGGTGCTCGCGGTCTGCACCACGAACGTGATGGAGGCAACGAGCCCTACTTGCGCAGTCGTGCCGTGCGCGAGAATCGCGAGCGCGATGGCAAGCGGCAAGACGCCGGGGATGAGGCCGGGGATCGTCAGGGCGAGCGAGGGGCGCTCGCGAAGCGCGGCAGCGAGCACGCTGCGCGTGCGTTGTACGATGGCGCCCGGACGCATGCGGGAGCGGCGTTCCGCCGTCCATTCGAGCGTTGCGGGAATCTCGCTGACGCGCAGGCCAAGCCGCAGCGCATCGAGCAGGAGTTGGTGCGTCGCGTCCCCGCTGGGGCGGTGGGCAAGGAGACGGCGAATCGCCTCTGTGCGATAGGCGCGAACCACGCACGTGAGCGTCCGCACGCGCTCGTGGATGGCATACGCGAGAAACCGATTTGCCCAGCGTGAGAGCATGGCACGCGCGCGCGGCACGTTCCGAACGGCTCCGCCGGGCGCATAAGCGGATGCGACCGCAACGTCGGCATCCTCTCGCGCGAGCGCGTCGAGCAATGCTTCGATGATCGTTACGGGATAGCTGAGGTCAGCGTCGAGAACGACGACTGCGTCGCTCTCGACCGCCTCGACTCCGCTGCGAATCGCAGCGTCGACTCCTCCGTTGGACGGACGGCGCAACAGACGGATACGCCCGTCCTCCCGTGCAAGCTCCGCCGCGATCTCGGGCGTGTCATCGCTGCTCGAATCATCGACAATGAGGATCGACCAGGGTAGGTCGAGCAGGGCCCTCTCGGTGAGAAATGCCCGGATCGCGTTGACGTTCGTGCGAAGCGTCGCAGCTTCGTTATACGAAGGAACGACGACGGTGAGAGATGTGATCTCCCGCACGGAAGTAGCCACGAACCGATTGTAGACTTTACGTAAAAAGCGCGTCTGGAAGCGAAGCGCACCATGGCCGCGGGCATAACGGCCCACGACAGCAGGACCCTAGCCTCTAGGTCCTAGCCGACCGCGCCGCCGTTTCCGTGGAAGCAATCCCACGGGGTGGGAGGCTACGTTACGTACGAGAGATTGACGGGGACGCCGGCGGCCTCCGCGCGGCGCACGACGCCGTCGAGAGCGTCGAACTCCTCTTCTATAGAGGCGATCTCTTTTGCGCTGATGCGCAGCTCCGCGGCGCGCGTCCAGAGAAGGTTTCTCGCATACTCGAGCGCGCAGCGCACGCGGCGCGGCGACGCTTCGAGCACCGTCCAGTCGAGACTGTCGCGCGGCGGCACGATACGCCAGCCGCGCCCGAACGCTCCGAGGATGTCTTCCTCCGGCTCGAGTGCGTGCGGAATAGCTGCAAGCACCTGAAGCTCTTCCTTATCGACGTTCGAAAGTTTGAAGTCATGATCGGTGAGCCTGATCATGTAACGGAAAAACGCCGAGGTGCCGAGGGTACAACCACCGGCCGGTGAGGAAACGTTCACATGGATCATCGGCCAGGACTCGCCGCCGGGCGCCATGCTCATACGGCTTATTCTTTCGCAGTTTCTAAGGCAGCGCCTTCACTAGCGCCTGGACGGCTTCGGCGCTCCTCTGAAGAGCTGCTTGCTCTTGCTGCGTGAGGCGAACCTCGAGGATCTTCTCGAGACCGCCCGAGCCCAGGCGGCAGGGTACGCCGACGAAGAGGTCGTGAATGCCGTACTCGCCCTGCAAGAAAGCGGCGCAGGGCAAGATCTTGTGCTTGTCTTTGAGGATCGCGTCGGCCATCTCGGTGATCGACCTTCCCGGTGCATAGTAAGCGCTTCCCGCCTTGAGAAGATTGACGATCTCGCCGCCGCCCTTTGCAGTTCGGTCGACGAGCCCCGCGATCGTCGCTTCGTCGAGCAGCTCCGTAATCGGGATACCGGCTACAGTCGTATAACGCGGCAGCGGCACCATCTGATCCCCGTGGCCTCCGAGTACGAAAGCCTGCACGTTCTCGACGCTCACACCGAGCTCCATCGCCGCGAACGTACAGAAACGTGCCGAGTCGAGCACACCCGCCATCCCGAGAATGCGCTGCCTGGGCCACCCGCTCACTCGCCGGGCGACCTCGCACATCGCGTCGAGCGGATTGGTCACGACGATGAGAATCGCTTCGGGCGAGTACTTGACGGCTTCTTTCGTCGCTGCGCCCACAATTTCGGCGTTTGCGCGAACGAGATCGTCGCGGCTCATTCCCGGCTTTCTCGGGAACCCTGCCGTAATCACGACGATATCGGAGCCCTTCGTCGGAACGTAGTCGTTGCTGCCGATGACCGAGACGTCGCTGCCTTCGACCGGTAGCGCCTCGAGCAGATCGAGCGCCTTCCCCTGCGGGACACCCTCGATGACGTCGACAAGCACGACGTCCGCCAGCTCCTTTGCCGCGATCCAGTGCGCGGTGGTCGCGCCGACGTTGCCGGCGCCTACGATGGTAACCTTCTTCCTCATGCCGAGCGCGCCAATACTGCGCCGCGCTTTGGGGAACCTTTGAAGGCAGGCGGGCAGGGCCGGGAACCGGGCGGTGGGGCGCAAAAGTCATGGCGTTACCCGCCCATGGGAGGGAGGCTAGAGACGAAGGAGTCCCCGCGTGCACAGCACGCCGGGAAGTGAGCATGAACGAAGTATTGAGCGCTCCACAATCAATCGGTCAGACCGGGCTTCGCGACGCGGTCGTCGGCGACACGCGGCTCTCCTCGATCAACGGGGAGAAAGGCGAGCTCATCTACCGTGGCATCGACATCCACGATCTTGCGCGTTCCTCTACGTTCGAGGAGGTCGCGTACCTCCTCTGGTTTGACGCGTTGCCGTCGAGGACACATCTGGACGCCTTTCGTGCAAACTTGAACCAGCGTCGCGCACTTCCCGCACAGGTCGTCGCCGTTCTGCGGGATCTTCCGCGCGACGGCACACCGATGGATGCGCTGCGTACCGCCGTTTCAGCGCTCGGGCTCTTTGACGCTAACGTGAACGACATGTCGCGCGACGCGCAGGTTGAGAAGGCGCTCACCCTTACGGCGCTCTTCCCCTCGATCCTCGCGGCCTACTATCGAATCTCCCAAGGCCTCGAACCGGTCACACCGGACCCTGCGCTCGATACCGCGGCAAACTTTCTCCACATGTTCACCGGGAAGAAGGCCGACGACAAAGCGGCTCGCGTACTCGATGTCTCGCTCATCCTTCACGCAGATCACGGTATGAACGCTTCGACGTTTGCCGCACTCGTTACGGCCTCGACGCTCTCCGATATGTACTCGGCTGTCACGTCGGCGATCGGTGCGCTCAAAGGCCCGCTCCATGGCGGCGCCAACGAGGGTGTGATCCACAACCTGCTCGAGATCGGCGAGATGGAGAGCGTCGACGGGTGGGTCGACCGCAAACTTGCTGCGCACGAGAAAATCATGGGTTTTGGCCACGCGGTGTATAAGGCGTACGATCCGCGTGCCACCGAGCTGAAGCGCATCGCGAAGGAAGTCGGTGAGGCCGCCGGCACGACCA
>JASHTE010000035.1 GCA_030040695.1 Vulcanimicrobiota bacterium
GACGCCGCGACGGCGCGCGCGAGCAGCACCTGGCCGGCGAGCAGGTCTGCGGCGGCGTAGAAATCACCGATGCCGTAGGGCGAGAACGCGTTGTCGGCATACGTGCGGAATCGGCCATGCGGCCGCAACGGGTCGAGCGTCCACGGCGGTAACCAATTCACGCCGCTCATATGGCCGCAGAACAGCGTCGGCATTGCGAGCAGCCCGGCCTCGGCGAGCGCGTCGAGCACCGACTCGAATCGGCGCAGCGCACGGGTTTCGACTCGCCGGCGATCCGGTGCAAAGGCTTCCCATGTGAGAAAGAAGCGCACGACGTCGAAGCCGAGCTCGTGAATGCGCGCGAAATCTTCGCGCATCTCACCGAGGTCGAAGCGCTGCCATGCGTACATCGCACTGCGCCGTGGCCAGTAGTTGATACCCAAGAGGAAACGCGCCACGCGAGGGTCCTTCGACGGCGAAGCGAAGCGCTCCGCGATGGCGCAAACAGGCGGGCGGGCGACCGTCGGGATCATCATGGGAAGCCGTTCCGACTGGGATGCGCTCGCACCGGCACGCGAAACGCTCGCCGAGTTGGGAATCTCTTACGACGCGCGCGTCGTCTCCGCGCACCGTATGCCCGACGAGATGTTCGAGTACGCCGCGACGGCGCACGAGCGTGGGCTTCGCGTCATCATCGCAGCTGCCGGCGGAGCGGCGCACCTGCCCGGCATGACTGCGTCCAAGACGCTGCTGCCGGTGATCGGTGTGCCCATCAAGAGCAAGGGGCTCGCCGGCGTCGATTCTTTTCTCTCGATCGCACAGATGCCGCCCGGCGTTCCGGTCGCAACGATGGCAATTGACGGCGCGGTGAACGCGGCGCTGCTCGCCGCGCGTATCCTTGCGCTCAACGATGAGACGATTGCGGCGAAGCTGCGCGCCTACGTACAGAGGATGCACGACGCCGCCGCCGGCAGCACGCCGTGATCGAGACGCTCGGCGTCATCGGCGGCGGGCAGCTTGGCCGTATGCTGACGCTGGTCGCGAAGCGTATGGGCTATCGCGTGATCGTTCTCGATCCACAGGAGCACTCGCCGTGCGGACAGGTTGCCGACGAGCAGATCGTTGCCGCGTACGACGATCGAGCGGCGATCGAGGAGCTCGGACATAGGAGCGAGATCGTTACGTACGAGTTCGAGAACATCGACATCGGCTCCGTCGAGCACCTCGAGCGCTGCGGGCACCGCGTCACACCCTCGAGCGGCGTGTTACGCATCACACAAGATCGCCTGCTCGAGAAGACTTTCGTGCGGGGCTGTGGCATTGCGACGACGGAGTTCGCAGCAATCAGCTCGGCGCTGGACGCCGAAGCTGCTGCAGCGCGCACCGGCCTTCCCGCGATCGTGAAGACCATCCGCGGCGGCTACGACGGTAAGGGACAGTGGCGCGTCGACTCGGTCGAGGCGGTGCGCCGCGCCTTCGAAGAGGCACGCGGGGCGCCGCTCATCCTCGAGCGCGAGGTCGACTTCGCCTGCGAGCTCAGTGTCATTGCTGCGCGCGGCGGTGACGGCGTCATCGTCGCCTTTCCTGTTGCGGAGAACGCGCACGACAACGGAATTCTCGCACGGACCATCGCTCCCGCTCGCATCGAGCCGAACCTTGCCGTGCGCGCGCAAGAGATGGCGAGCGCCATCGGCCGCGGCCTTGGTATCGTCGGAACGTATTGCGTCGAGCTCTTTCTCACGCGCGGCGGAGAGCTCCTCGTAAACGAGATCGCGCCGCGCCCCCACAACAGCGGCCATTTCACCATCGACACGACGCCATGCTCGCAGTACGAGCAGCACGTACGCGCAATCTGCAGCCTCCCGCTCTCGCCGCCGCGCATGTTTTGCGGTGGCGTGATGATGAACATCCTCGGCGACGGCAATGGCAACCATCTTGCCGGCACGGAGGCGCTGCTCGCCGATCCGACGATCGTGCTTCACGTGTATGGGAAACGTCACGCCGTTGCCCGCAGAAAAATGGGTCATTTCACGATGCTCGTCGACGGCCCGATCGACGATGCCGTGCTCGCTCTCGCGTCGTGTGCGCTTGGCAAGCTCTCCTGGCGTTAGCCTCAAGGGTCTACGCCCGATGCCGTAGAGAAGCATGGGAGGCCCTCCCTTGCCCGCCTGCGAAGTGAAGGAGAGTCGCAAACTCCGGAGGGGGTAATGATGCGCTTTCTTCTCGTTTTCTGTGCGCTCTTCGCGTTGCTCGCGGGATCGGCCGCTGCTGAGGATCTCCAGCTTTCCTGTCCTTTGGCGCTCGCGAAGTGCGTGAACTACCGGGCGACGATTTGCAGTGACTTCAACCGCATCTCGTACACGAACGTCGATCTCAATCCCGACCGCCATTGGGCTGTCTCACCCGCGGACGGGGCAATGCGAGAGACGGCGATCGAGTTCGTGTGGGGTGCAACAAACGATCGTTGGACGCTCATGCGCCGCACCAATACGCTCCGCCACTCGGTGTACGTGAACCAGACCAACGTCGCGTTCGTCGCGGAGTGGTCCGGCACGTGCACGCAGATAGTGAGAGTACACGGCGGCAGCGAGCACTAGCGGAACTTCAAGCTGCTCGGCTTGGGCGGGATGTCCGTGTAGGCCATCGGGCGATCCCACCAATCGTGCGCACGCCACTGTCGTTGCTCGGGTGTTGCCGGCGGCGGTACGCGCAACCCGAGCGCGCGGTCGTACGCCGCGCAGTAGCGATCGATCATCCGCTCTATCGTGAACTCCGCCTCGACGCGTCTGCGGCACGCGCGGCGATCGAGTGAGCCGAGTTGCGGCACGCGTGCGACGGCCGCGTCAACGTTGTCGCAGAGGTAGCCCGTCACGCCGTCCTCGACGATTTCAGGAATCGACCCCATGCGTGCGCCGAGCACCGGGGTCCCACACGCCATCGCCTCGATCATCGTCATGCCGAATCGCTCCGGCCGCGTCGT
>JASHTE010000319.1 GCA_030040695.1 Vulcanimicrobiota bacterium
CTTCCATCACCGGGAGCGCACCGAGCGGTCCGATGTTCCCAAGTCCGAGCACCGCCGTGCCGTCGCTCACGACCGCGACCGAGTTTCGCTTGATCGAGAGCGCGAACGCCTTTGCCGGGTCGGCGGCGATGGCCATCGAGACTCGCGCGACGCCCGGCGTATAGACCGTCGAAAGATCCTGGCGTGTCTTCACCGGAATCTTGGGCTCGACGACGATCTTACCGCCGAGGTGGGCAAGGAACGTCGAGTCCGAGACGCTCACGATGCGCGCGTCTTCGAGTGCCTCGACGGCGTTACGCACTTCGGCCGCAACGAGATCGGAGCCGACGTTGATCGTGACGTCGCGTACGACGCGATTCTTCGTCACGGAGTGCATATCGACCGCAACGATAACACCGCCGGCATCGCCAACGGCGTTCGCGAGCACCCCGAAGGCGCCCGGGGTGTTCGGCAACTCGATTCGCATGATCAGCGTGAAGCCGATCGAAACAGGTGTCATCTTCGCTAGAATTCCGAAACTCCGTCGACGGCGCTCACCATGGCATCGTCGGGGGCGCCGGGTGAGCCGTCTATCATGAATGCAAATGCCACGATACCATGCTTGCGCGATACGACATATCCGGCAAGCGCGGAGACTCCGTCGAGGTGGCCGGTCTTCGCCCGCACGCGCCCGAGCGCCGACGTGAAGTCATACGTCTTGAGCGTCCCGCTCCTGCCGCCCTGTGGGAGAAGGTCGTAGAAACCGCGCTCGCGGCCGGAGGCGAGCGCATCGACGAGAATCGACGCGATGGTGAGCGAGGAGAGGCGATTCTCGTGGGCAAGGCCGCTTCCGTCGACGAGGTACATCCCATCCGTCGCGATGCCGCGGCGGCGCAGATCGGCCCGCTCGACCGCAAGTCCGTGGGCATCATCACCGACACCGTCGACAAGGAGACCGAGCGTCCGCAGCAGTTGATCGGCGTAGTGATTGTCCGAAAGGTAGAGCATGTGACGCTCGAGCGCGTGCAGCGACTCCGACGGATGATCCCAAAGAACCACGCGTGAGGCGGGGGCGATGCCGACTCCGGGAGCACGCGCCGAATCGATTCCGTGCCGGCGAAGGAGCTGCGTCAGTACTGCCCCGGCATAGTGCGGGATGCCGTGCACCGGAACCCACGTCTCCTCCACGTCGCTCTCCGGAATCGAGCCCGAAAGTGCAAAATGATTCGGCGCGCCGAGCGCGGCGACGATGACGTTTGGGTCGTCGTCCTCGGCGACGGTCGTCACGTCGCCGCTCGCGCTCAGCGCACCGCTCCAGGGGTTCTCGTGGACGAGCGCTGGGGCACCCGGCTTCGTCCCCTGCACGTCGAACTCGATCGTATCCTCATCAAGCGAGATCGCGCTGACGGGCGCCTGAAAGTCTTCGTTTGCATCGTCGGGATTCCAAAGCCGATTGATCTCCGGCCCGCGAAATGCGGAGGCGTCAACCATGACACCGCCGTCGATGCGTTGCAATCCGGCAAGGTGGAGATGCCGAGCTCCCGCTGCGAGCGCGGTGCTGCGCAACGACGGATCGCCGGAACCGATGAGCCAGAGGTCGCCATCGAGCGCCCCATCGCGCGGTGGGGCCGCCGCGGCGAAAATGGTGTGATAGCGATAGTTTACGCCGAGGAGATCGAGCGCAACGGAGGCGACGACGAGCTTCTCGACCGAAGCCGGCTCGACGCCGTTGCGTGGGTTAACGGCGTAGAGAATGCGTCCGTGCGCATCCATCACGCAGAGCGACCAGTGCGACGCGCCGGCGAGAGCGGGCGCGAAGTCGGCCTGCAGTTCGGCTTCCAACTTTGCGATTTGCGCGTTCGTCCACGGCTGCGGTGCCGGCGTCGGCGCTGTCGTCGGTGCCGCGGAGGCCATCGCGACGGGTGCCGGAGGCCCTTCTTCCCGGTGGCGGAGCAGCACGAACGAGCCGGCGCATATCGCGACGAGAATGACGGCGGCGGCGGCGAGACGAGCGCGCTTACGCGCGCGGCGTAAGCGCCTCGAGCGATTCCCGAAGTCTCTGCTGCTGTTCACGAAGATCGTCCAAATCAGAGCGTAGCGTCGTCACGGCTGACGGAACGCTACGCGCCTCCCGAATACGCATTGCAGCCTCCGCGGCATGGCGACGCGCTCTCCCGTCGGCGGCGCTCTGTGCCAGGCGGTCGAGGCTCGCGAGGAACCGCGAATCCTCCGTGGCCGCGGCCGCGTCGATTGCAACGAGTGAGACGAGTAGCATCGGGTCGTCGAGAAGCCGGTCGAGCGCGTCGTACAACGGCATGCGCTCGTGCTCGAGCAGTTGGCCGGCACGTGCCATAGCCAGCGCGGCAGCGCAGCGAAGCCCTTCGTCGCGCTCTGGTGAAGCGGCTCCAATGATCGGCGCGATCGCGCGCGGATCCGCGAGCTCGGCGAGCCCCTGCGCCGCTCCCGCTTCCACGACGCCATTCCACGTCGAACGCGTAACGACGGAGGCGAGAACGTCGAGCGCGCGCGGTGTGCGCGTCTTTCCGAGCGACGTGCAGGCTGCCGAGCGCACGAAGTACGACGCATCATTCTCGATCCGCGAGAGCAGCGCTTCGGCGGTCCGCTCGTTGCGAAAGGCACCGAGCGCGGCGGCAACGGCGCGCCGAACCTTCGGATGCTCGTGAGTCACCGCGCCGAGCAAGATGTCGTGCGCCCACGGCGCCCGTGTCTCCCCAAGAGCGCGCGCAGCCATGTCGAGAACACCCCAGAAGGGTTCATGCTTGAAAGCATGGGCAAGCGCTTCACGCGCCTGCCGCGAGCCGTCTCTCGCGAGCTCGCGCGCCGCCCGGATTCGCGCAACGACGTCGGGATCGCCTCGAAGCGCCGCTGCTGCCAGGTCGGCGCCGAGTCGATAGGTGACGTTTCCGACGAGATAGGCGCCGGGATCGATGCGCACGAGCTTTGGCTCGCGCTCGAGAGCGACCGCGATCGTCTCGTGTGCGCGCTCGATGTGAGCTTTCACGCGCCGCTCCTTGGGCAACGGCTCGCGCCGATCGCGCGTCAGGCGCTCGGGCACCTCATCCAGGAAACCGACCTCGATATCGAAGACGACCGCGGGACGCTCCGCATCGATGCTCTGCTTCTGATCGACGGTCAATGTTGCGACCTTGCGCTGTCCGTCCCATGCGACGCGGTACTCGACTTCCGGATGCCCCGAGCCGAAGACCCATTGATCGAAAAAGCCGCGCATGTTCCTGCCGGTCGCTTCTTCGATCGCGCGAATGAGATCGATCGTCTCGACGTTGCGCTGCGCGTTCTGCGCCACGTAGCGGGCGATCGAGCGGAAGAAGCGAGCACTCCCGAGCGCGCCGCGGAGCATGTGCAGCACCGCACCGCCCTTCTGGTAGAGGTGACGGTCGAAAAGCTCGATCGGATCGCGGTAGCGATTGTAGACGATCGGACGGCGATAGCGTCGCCGATCTTCCTCGAGATAGCGCTCGAGCGAGTCGAAGACGTCGTAGACGTACTCGTCCCAACCGAGGTTCTCTTCACGCCAGAGGCACTCGAAGTAGGTAGCAAAACCCTCGTTCAGCCATGCTTGCGACCAATCGCGGCACGTGAGAAGGTCCCCGAACCATTGGTGCGCGAGCTCGTGCGCTACGAGCGGGTCGCTGGAAAAATCGAGGTGGGCCGTCTCGTCGTGGAGCGTGCGATCGGTCTGCGTCGTCGCCGACGTGTTTTCCATGCCCCCGAAAATGAAGTCGCTCACGGCGACCTGCGAGTAGCGCGCATACGGATACGGCGTTCCGATGCAGCGTTCAAAAAACTCGATCATGCGTGGCGTGTTCCCGAACGCGCGCTGGGCATCGGCCTCACGTCCGGGCAGGACGTAGGCAAAGACCGACACGTCATGCTTGCCCGCGGTGCCTTGCGCTATCTCGACGAACGGACCGGCGACGAGCGTTACGAGATAGGTGCTGTGCGGAATATCTTGGCGGTAACGGAAAATCGTGCGCTCGCCCTCGTTGCGACGCTCGAGCAACTCGCCGTTCGCGAGCGCAAACTGCCCTTTCGGAACGACGATCGTCGCAGACGTCGTCTGTTTCTCGTGCGGATAGTCGAAACACGGAAACCAGTATCTCGCATATTCGTCCTGACACTGCGTCCAGAGGTGCGGTGTTCGAGGAACGAGCGCCGTCGAATGAATGAAGAACAGGCCGTGCCTCGGGTGATCGACGCGATAGACGACCGTGAACGACGTCTCCTCGCCCGGTCGAAGCGCGGGATCGAGACGAATCTCCAGGTGCTCGTTACGCTGGGACCACGATTGAGAGCGTCCGTCGCGTTCGACCTCGCGTACGTCGAGATCGACCGCGTCAAGGACAAGTTGTTCGACAGTTTCGTCGAGCGCACGCACCGTCGTCGTACAGCGGGCCTCCAGCGCCGATGCCTCGATGTCGGGAACGAGGTGGAGGTCGATGTGCTTGACGTCAACGATCTTGTCTGGGCCGTACCGTGGGGCGGCACCCGGCAATGCAAACGCCCGCCGTTGCTCCGAAAGGTTCATCAAAAGCGTGCGTTTCGCTCGTCTGCCGCCAACAACCCTCCCGTAACGCCGATGACCGCGCCGGTGACAAAATCACGCTCCTCCGCGATGAGAAAGCGGACGACGTCGGCGACGTCTTCATAGGAGCCTGGGCGACCGCGCGGATTGCGCGCGTGTGCTCGCCGAGCTTCTTCACGCACGATGCGTTTATCGCGAATGTCTCCCGGCTCGATAACGTTGACGGTGATGCCCACGGGTGCCTCTTCAACGGCAAGCGTGCGAGCAAACGCTGTTACGCCGCTCTTCACTGCCCCGTAGAGCGAAAGGCCGACGGCGGGTCGAGTCTCGCTGGAGCCATTCGCGCCAAAGAAGACGACGCGCCCGAAACGCCGCTCGCGCATCGCAGGAAGTACCGCACGCGCCGCGAGCACCGCGCTTTCGAGGTTTCCCGCGATCATCTCGTGCGTCTGCTCGGCGCTCAGGTTCGCAAAGCGCTTCACGGTAATCGGCCCAACCGCGTGGACGAGCGTGTCGAACGGACCCGCGCTTGCGACGATCTCGTCGAGCGCACGCACGACTGCCTGCTCCGGCTCGCAGAAGTCGACGCGATGCGCGCTCGCATCGGCTCCCGCTCTACGAATCGCCTCGAGGGTGGCGTCGGGCGACGTCGAGCGAAAGGTGATCGCGACGTGGCTGAAATCGTCACGTGCGATCGCCTCGGCGATTCCCGCAGCGAGTCCGGCTGCGGCTCCGGTGACCAGGGCTCTGCGTGAGCGCACGAGCCCGTCATTCGCTACGGGGTGACGGTGAAGCTCCAGCCGTCGGAAACGGGTGTGCCGTCCCGGCTGACACCGCTCACCCGGACCTCGTGCACGCCCACGCGGAGACGGAAGGCGGGCGTGAACTCGAAGCCCATCGGCGAGACCTTCGCGATCTCCGTCACATTGCGTCCGTCGAGCGTAACGCGCACGCTCTCAGGACGTAGCGGACGCCTAAATGAGGCATTTACGAGCGGAAATTGCCGCGAGATATCGCCCCATGGGAACGGGCGATGGAGTAGCGGATGCCCGGCATCCGCCCATGCGGGCCCCGGCTGCTGCATCGACGTGCCCGGCTGGTAGGGCGGCGCCATCGCGCCCGGTCCAGCCATGCCGCCTCCCATGCCTGTAATGATGTACGCGGTCATCCGGTCTTGATTCCAGGCGACGTGCGCGCCGAGCCCCTGCGAAACGAAGCGCAGCGGCACGAGCGTGCGAGCACCGATCATGAAGGGTGGCGAGTCGAGTTGAACGGTTTGGCCGTCAACGGTTGCAGAGGGAGAGCCGATCTGGAGCTGAATCGTGCGCCGGCCCTTCGTTGCATTGATCGTACCATTCGCGTAGACGACGGTCGCGCCGAGCTGCTCGAAGATCGCGCGAATCGGGACGTAGAGACGCCCGGCGCGATTGATCGGAGGCTGATCGGGAAAGTTCATCGGCGACCCGTCGACGAGGACGGTAATCGGCGGCTGCTGTGCGCTCGCGGTTTCCAACATCACGAGGGACGCGCCGAAGAACGACAGGATTGCGAAAAGGATGCTTACTCGTTTCATCGACCGCATTCTTCCCCGAGGGATGAAGGGCCAATCAGACGGCAGATTGACGCCGAGCCCTAGCTCGGTACCGGCGAGAGCTCCACTTGCAATGCGTGACGATCTGCGTGCCGCTCGAGCGCTCCCATCCAGGTGTTGTAGATCATCGGAATGAGGAAGAGCGTGAGGATCAGGCTGCTCAGCAGGCCCCCGATGATGACCGTTCCGATCGCCTGGCGCCACTCGCCGCCTTCCGAGTAGCCGAGCGCGAGCGGAAGCATGCCGAAGATCATCGCTGCAGTCGTCATGATGATCGGGCGGAAGCGAACCGACGCCGCCTGAAGCACGGCGTCGTGCACGCGCAATCCACGTTTGCGCATCGTGTTCGAGTAGTCGACGAGCAGGATGCCGTTCTTCGCGACGAGTCCGAAGAGCATGATCACGCCGAGAACGGAGACGATGTTGAGCGACTGGCCTTGCTGCGGCTCCAGTCGCGCCATGAGCGCGAGGAACATGAGCGCGCCGATGATGGCGAGCGGCACCGAGCACATGACGATGAGCGGCTCGAGGAATGAGCCGTAGAGAATCACCATCAGCACGTAGACGAGCGCGAATGACGCGACGAGCGCGATAGTCAAGTTGAAGAACGCCTCGCCCATGAGTTGCGAGTTGCCCTGTGAGACGAGCGTGACGCCCGCGGGGAGGAAGCCGGGCTCCGCGAGCTTCTGCTGCAATGGTCCCTCTATCTGTCCGAGCGAGTAGCCGGGAAGGAGATCCGCGTAGACGTTGACGACGCGCTGCCGATTGAGGCGCTCGATCTTCGTCGGCGCCGTCGTCCAGACGAAGCTCGCGACGTCGCCGATCGGCACGATCGATCCGTCGTAGGTTCGCACTTTCACGTTAGCGAGCTGCGCGACGTCGACCCGGTCCGCGGCGGGAAACTGCACGCGGACGTCGACGAGCCCCGACGCCGTTCGTACGCGCGTCGCAACGGCGCCGTCGATCGCGATACGCGCGACTTGCCCCACGTCGGACGGATTGACGCCGAGCAACTCGCACTTCTGCCGATCCACGTTGACGTTGAGGCGCGGCGCGCCAGTCTCGGCGCTCGTCTCTACGTTGATGGTCCCGGGAAGCGCGCGAAGGTACGCGGCGATTTTTTCCGCAGCGGGACCGATGGCGTTATCCGGACCAGTGATCGAGTACTGCAAGTCCGTGCCGCCGTTGCCGCTGTCGCCGGCGACGGAGAGAATGCCTCCGGGCACGAGGTATGCGAGCTGACGTATCTTCGCGATCGTCGCGTTGGTATCTTTGATATGCGCGTCTTGCATCTCCGCGCTCAAGTGGGCGTAGTTACCGCCGGTAAAGCTGCTCCACCCCACTTGCTTGCGGCCCGTCGTCGCGCTTGCATCTTTGACACCCGGAAGGCGCATGATTGCGTTCTCGAGCCGGACCACGTAGCGGTTCGTCGTGGCTATCGGTGTGCCCGGTGGATACGTGACGGTCATGTCGATCTCGCCCGTTTGCTGCGCGGGGAACGGAGCGAAGCTGACGTTGCCGAGCGGCAACATTATCAACGCCGACACTATCGGCACGGCGAAGGTCGCGAGCGTCACGCCCCTCGACGTTCCCAACCCGCGCACGAAACGCAGCGCAAAGTATTGCCAATCGCTGAGAAACGGTGCCGGATAGGCACGGCGCAACCACATCGCTGCGCCGTGCACGGCTGCGCAGAGCGCGAGCAGCGCCACGTCGACGCCAACCGTCGTCCATCCGCCGCCGGCCAAGAGCGTCAACGAGTTGAGCAGCAGTACAAAGCAGACGAAGACGACAAACGCCCCGTTGCGCAGCGCAAACGGAAGCAGCCGCGTATGGTATGTACG
>JASHTE010000320.1 GCA_030040695.1 Vulcanimicrobiota bacterium
GCACGGGCGCAGATCGGCGTACGATGACTCCAATGGAGCACGTTCCGCTATCGGTAACGCCGCCGCCGAGCGCGAGAAGAGAGGACATGGCGGCGATCTCTTCGACGAAGGCGCGACTCTCAGAGCAATACGTCGCGCGTCCCTCTGACGCCGTTCCATCGGCATCAACGAGTCCAGCCAAAAAGGCGTACCAGAGGTCGTAGCTCCCTTCGCGTATGAACTCTGGAATCGAAAGTGTCGCGCCCTTGGGCCCGGGCGCATGAACGTAGGCCCGGAAGAATTCGGTTGCTGCAATGCGCGTGCACGTTAAGGTGAGCCCGTTGCTGCCACGCCCATCGCGCGTGATGTGCGAGCGCGCATGGAACTTCGTCCAGAGAACTCGCGATACTTTTTCGAGCGACTCACGATCTTCATCGTGAAAGCGCACACGCATGCGCTGGTAGGCGTACGTCGCTCCGCGGCGTCGCGTGAGGGTACGATGCTCTCCGAGGCTACCGTCGCCAAGGAAATAGCCAACCAACCACGCGAGGTCCGCGTCTGGTGTAACCTGACAAAGCCTCGCAACCCGATAGCGAACCGCAGAGTATGTAAGCGCAGCAGGCGGCCGAGGGTCGTAAATGTGGCGTATCGCTGTTGGATTGGAAGCGAGTACCGCATCCCCGCGGCGCAACATGTCCGCTCGCCTTTCGACTATCCGGGATCCATCCCACACCATGAAAGGATGCCAGGCCGAAACCGTCGCTCGCGCGCCGTTGTCGAGCGTAACGTTGAGTTTATCGTCCTGTGCGACGTCATAGCACCAAAGGCGGTCGATAGGGTCTTCGACGATCTCGCCGCTAGCGCGATCGAGGGAGAGCGCTCGAAGCCCGGCGCTGCTGACGTCAATATAGCGCCCTTGACCATCGAAATCGTGAAGCGGCCGTTCCTTCGCAAACTCCTCAAAAAGCTTCCCGATACGCACGAGCCCGCGACCAACGACAGGGACAAAGGCCCTCTCCGAGATGCAGCCGCTGCCGAATTTAAAGATGCGCGCCTCACGCACCCACAAATCCATGATGCCGCCCTCGTTGACGAGATCATCGTCGACGCTCTGGATAAAGCAGTTGTGGACGACGACGTTGTTCGTGAGGAACGTGTGGCTCTGCGTTTCAATGTCGTAGACCGGCATCGGCTGCGGAAGAAGATCGATCGCCACGATCTCGAGTGCATGAATCTCAAGCACGGCGGTCGCGAGTGCGGCGCGGCCGGGCCGCGCAAACGAGGCGAACGGCTCGGGATCGATACCGGACCGCGAGAAGAGCACGTCGCCGGGTTGCAGGTCGCCGAGGTGGCGCCAGCGCGCCGTTGCCCCTTGCTGCGAGTAGACGCGATGATCCTCGGTCGCCTCGATATATGAGCCGTTGGCGAGGTGAACGCGGAGCACAGGCTTGACGCCGGTGCGCTTCGCGGCGACGACGCGCGTGGTGCCGCGCGCATCGTACACCTCGAGGCCAAGCAGTCGCCGTTCGACGATCTGGCCGATCGGAATAGGTCCGTCGGGCGTCGAGACGGGGGCCCAATACGGTAGACACGCATGCGGCGCGGGATGCTCGTAGGCGCTCGTCGAGCGGACGAGTTCCTCGCCGGTAGGATCCACGAACCAATGCCCCTGCGCCGGCCCGGAGATACCGTACGCCCAATGCAATCCGGTATTGAACCATTGCGGCGAGTTCGGCGCGCCGACCTGGCGCGCGAGCATCGCGCACATCTCGTCGTAGTAAATGCGCGCGTCCTCTTCGGAGTCGAAATAGTTGTGCTTCCAGCCCCAATACGCCCAACAGCCGGCAAGACGATTGAAAACTTCACGCGCGTCGCGCTCACCGCCGAACTGATCGTCACGCGAAAGCCGCGCAAGCTGCTCGTCGTCGGCGATGCTGCGCTGCAGCCAGTCCGGCACGCCGCCTTCATCAACGCGCTTGAGCGCGCGCGGGACACCGGCCTTGCGGAAATACTTCTGAGCGAGGACGTCGACCGCGACCTGGCTCCAACCCGAAGGCACCATTACCGACTCCGCCTCGAAGATCACCGAACCGTCCGGATCGACGATTCGTGAGGTTCGCGGCTCGAAGGTCAAGCCGAAATAAGGGTCGTTCGGGGCGGAGTAAGTCCGGCGGAACTTCATGCGCTGCACTCCTTGGGGCATCTATTGTGGCATATTTCGGCTAGAACCACAAGATATTGTGGTGGTGCAGTGAAATCCTTGTGTACCGCTTGTCGATGGCCTGAGGATGGCACGCCGAGCCTGTGGAGAGGTGCGAGGATACCGAGGATAGCCGGTGCAAGAGCCGCCGGGTGCTCGGCCCCGATCGCTTCGCCCCGCGCCTCTGCGAGGTGCCGCTCGAGGAGCTCGAGGCGAGCGGGATTCGGGGCCTCATTGTGGACCTCGACAACACGCTTGTCTGCTGGGGCGGCAGCGAGATCGCTGAAGAGCACCTCGCCTGGGTTCAGGACGCGCGTGATCGTGGTCTACGTCTCGTCATGCTCTCGAACAACTTCTCGGATCGCGTCAACGACGTCGCACAGAGAATGGACATTCCGTACGTGGCGAATGCGCTTAAGCCCCTTCCCCTCGGGTTCCTGACGGCGCTGCGCAGGCTCGGCCTTCCGCGGCGCCACGTCGCGGTCGTCGGCGACCAGCTCTTCACCGACGTCCTCGGCGGAAAGCTCTGCGGCCTCTACACTATTCTCACCGAGCCGCTCGAAGCGAAGGATCACCCGATCACAAACGTCTTCCGATTCTTCGAGCGTCTCATGTTGCCGCAGCGGCGGTGAAACTCGCAATCATCGGCGATCCTGTCGCGCACAGTCGCAGCCCCGAAATCCACGAGGGCTTCTTGCGCGAAGCCCGGCTCGCAGGAAGCTACGAGGCGATTCGGGTGCCGGCCGGAGAGGCTGCGAGAGCAATCGCCCAGCTACGAGCCCAGGGCTACACCGGCTGCAACGTCACCTCACCTCTGAAAGAAGAGGCATGCACTGTTTGCGAGCGCCTTCTCCCCGCGGCGAGGCACGCGCGCGAGGTGAATACGATTCTCTTCGGTCGCGAGATCGTCGGCACAACCACCGACGGCGTCGGAGCGGCGCAGGCGCTGCGCCATAGGTTGGGCTCGCTGCGCGGCCGCGAGATTCTCGTGCTCGGTACGGGGCCGACCGCGCGAGCGACGATCGCGCAGCTCGCCGACGAGGGCGTACGGCAGTGGCTTTGGGGTCGAGACGCGGCGAAAGTCGCGGAGCTTGGTCGCTCGTTCGGCGTGGTTGCGTACACGAGCGGGCCGATTGCCGACGCCGTGTTTTCGGCCCTTCCTCCCGCGGCGGAGCCTCCGTTGCAGGTTCTCACCGCCGCGAGTTCCGCAGCGCTCGTCATGGACGCAAACTACGGCGAACGATCGACACTCGGTGCGCTCCTCGGGCGAGAGGTCGTCGACGGCTACGAGATGCTCGTCGCGCAAGCCCGTGCCTCGTTCGAGTTTTGGCTCGCCGGCACGTAGGGTAGACTTTCGAAAGGCTCTAAGATTCCGGCACTAAGCGAGGAGATGCAATGAGGCAGATTCTTCCGCGGCTCGTGGCGCCGCTAGCGATGGCCATGCTGACGCTCGTAACCGCGAGCGCGGACCCCTACGCCGATCTTCAACTGTCCGAGAAGAAATTTTTCGCGCTCAGATCCTGGCACGCGGATCTCACGACGGCCGGCCAAACGCTGTCGATGGACTTCGTCGCACCCAATCGCTTTCGCGAGTTGATGCCTCAGGGCATGTCTATGGTCCTCATCGGGCAGAGTGGCTGGATGCAGATCGCCGGGCAGACGCACCCGCTGCCTGCGTCGATGATGGGGATGTTCAACGCGCGCGTTCAAACGATTCGCACGCTCGGATTACAGGGCGACCTCGCGAAAAACTTCACCATCACCTACACGGGAGCGCAAGGTGTAAACGGTGTCTCTGCGCGGACGTACCACCTGGTGAAGAAGAGGGATAGCGGCTACACGATCGATTGGTGGATCGCGAGCAAGACGAACTTGCCGTTAGAATCCCTGGTGAAGGATCACGGCAGGACGATTACGATCGTCTACTCCGCCTTCAACGCACCGATAAGCATCTCAGGCCCATAGTTTCTCGTAAACGAAAACATGCGACGCATGGGCGCTCGCCGCGCGCAGAGCCTCACCGCATGCTCGACCTATTTGACCTCGAGTGCCACGGCACAGCAGGTTCGAGCGCTTGTGGCGGAGAGGGGGAGATTCGAACATTCCCACGCGCGCTTCGCGCACGCGGGGCCCAGAATCCTCAAGAGCACTCCGTCGCTTCGCGACTGCGCGCCCCCGCTTCGCGGGTCCCCCGAATTATCTCGGGAGTTCGAAGACGCTTTAGACGCT
>JASHTE010000321.1 GCA_030040695.1 Vulcanimicrobiota bacterium
AGGTGCGAAACCGCGCGCTCAGTGGTCTCAAGGCGTCACCTGGCGATCCTCTCGCTATGTGACTTGGCCCGGTAGCGTTCCAGCGTTACCGGGCGACTTCGTTCTTGTACCCCATTTCGTACCCCACGAGGAGCGACCGGAGACGCCGTTTCACGACTTTAGACGACCGCTGCTCGCATTCGCTATGATGCCTGAGAAGAAGAAGAAAGCGCGATAGCACTGGGCTTTCTCTTCATCTATTACGTCGTGGGCCGTCCTGGGATCGAACCAGGGACCTCATGCTTATCAAGCATGCGCTCTAACCAGCTGAGCTAACGGCCCGAGAGCGAGGCATGGTTCGTGCCCAGAAACGTGGCTCCTAGTGCACAGTGAAGATCGCAGCCAGAACGGCGGCGCCGACGCCAAGGATAGCGCCGATGGACCAGCGCAGCGATGAGTTCATTGCGGTCTGGAGAAGATCAAACTTTCGGTCCATCGCTGCGAACCTGGTATCGATCGCGTGGAACCGATTATCGATAGCAGCGAACCGATCAGGTACGAGAGGCGATGACCGGGCGACGGAACGTTCATCATGCGGCGTGTATCCTCCATTATACCATGCCGATCCACTTCTTGAGGATCTCGTCTTCGTTCTTCAACTGCTCGAGCATGAGGCTTTCGAGCGCATCGAGTTCGCGTAGCAGTTCTGCATGCTCGGCTTGTTGCGCGTCGAACGCGGCGTGTTGGGCGTCGATCGCCTGTTGTTCGGAGGGATTCCCCGAGGAAGGCGGCGCCGCACCGCGGGCGGGAACGGTGCAGCGCCATTTCAGAGGGAAGAGTGAGTTCATTGCGTGAGCGTCTGGATAAACTTCTTGGTGATATCGTCGTCGGCTTTACGCTCCTGCATGTCGACGTTGCGCAGCTCGTTCACCTCACGCATGTTCTCGGAGCGCTCGTCCATCATCTGATCGAAGAGCGTTGATTCAAGCGAGAGCTGCTCTTGATTGGCGATTTGCGATCCATAGAGGCCGAGCTGAAACGCCTCGTCTTGCGCGTTGATCGCGCCCATCGCCGCATTCTCGGCGGCACCGCTCGCTCCCCGGAAGAGCCCGCCCACGACCGAGGCTCCTGCGCCGGCGGCTAGCGGGAGTAAGAATGCCATAGTTCGCTCCTTCGTTGTCGTTTCAAGTGGGATTGTCGGCCCCGCGATAAGCGCCTCGTGACGAAGAACCGAGTCGGCATAACCGAGGCGCGAGCCGTCTTGCCATTGCGTCACGGTGCCGACCGCGTCCGGATCTCCAGCGTTGTACGCGCTGAGTGCCCGATGAACGCTTCCATAACGGCGGATCAGCCCGGCGAGCATCGTCGCCGCATACTCGGCATTTGCAGTCGGGTTCATCGCAGCAGCCGTTCGTGCGAACGCGTGGTAGCGATCATCGATCTGGAAGAGGCCGTGTCCGTGCCCCCCGTCGCCTACAACGTTGCGCCCCGCGTTACTATCAGGGCCACCGGTTTCTTGCGCCGCCACGGCGGCCAGGAGGCCGGGGTCGAGTCCGTGGTCGTCCGCCGCTTGAAGAATCTCAGGCGCGTAGCTGACGCCCCGGGCGGCAAAGGAGGCAGCAGAGAACCGGGATTCCATGCCCCTCCTTCACGACGGGCTCCGCGTTTGACAAGAGCCGGGGCGGAGCCTAGAATGGGCGGGTTTGGTTCGGGGGCACACGGTCGACTTCTCGGGGCTGCTGGCCGGCGGCCGGCGTACCATCGAGGTGGTCGACGAGACGCCCATCGAGGGCTTCGAGGGGATACGTTTCGAGCGACCCGCCGACGTGCAACTGGAGCTGCGCTACGCCGAAGGATGGCTCGAGGCGAGAGGCACCGTCGTCGCCCACGCAATCGGCGACTGCGACGTCTGTCTGGAGCCGGTGGCATTCGACGTGCATGCGGAGGTTGACGAGCGTTTCGATCCGCACGCGGGACGAGAGGCGGATCCGTTCGGCGAAGGCAACGTGATCGTCGGTGGGCGTATCGACGTAGCCGACCTCGCCCAGCAGGTGGTACTCAGTGCGCTGCCGATGGGAGTACGGTGCGCAGAGCATTCAAATGAGAAGGGATAGAGCAGAGTGGCAAATCTGAAGTGGAAGACACCGCGCAGCAAGACGCGCAGCCGCCGCGCAGCAAACTGGAAGCTGCGCTCGGTGGCGAGCGTCGTCTGCCCGCAGTGCAAGGAGCCAAAGCGCCCGCACTTCGCTTGCCCGAACTGCGGAACGTACCGGGGGCGTCAGGTCGTCGAGGTCGGCGAAGAGCAGGCAGCCTAAGGGTCGCAGGGGTTGCAACTGCGCGGAGTGAGGATTGCGAGCGTCGCGCGCCACGCGCCGTCTCGCGTCGTCACGAACGAGGATTTCGAGCGATGGCTCGACACGACGGACGAGTGGATCAGCGTTCGCACCGGGATGAAACGCCGTCATTGGGCTGCGGATGACGAAGCAACGAGCGATCTGGCGATCGCTGCTGCGCGACGCGCGCTCGCCGACGCGAAGCTAGAAGCCGGTGATGTCGACTGTTACATCGTTGCCACGGCAACCCCTGACTATATCTTTCCGGCGACCGCCTGCATCGTTGCCGCGAAACTCGGCGCGGTCGGCAAGGCAGCCTTCGATCTCTCGATTGCGTGCAGCGGCTTCATTTACGGCTTGACGGTCGCAGCGGGCCTCGTGCGCTCCGGTGTCTATCAGCGCATTCTTCTCGTCGGCGCTGAGACACTTTCGAAGATTGTCAACAAGCAGGACCGGTCGACGGCAATTCTCTTCGGTGACGGCGCCGGCGCGGTCGTCCTGGAAGCTTCGGAAGAGGACAGTTTTCTCGGCGCTGAGCTCGGCGCAGACGGCAGCAACCCGTCGACGCTCTTCCAAGAGGCCGGCGGCTCACGCCACCCTGTGGATCATGCAGCGGTCGACGCGGGCTTGCAATACGTTCACATGGAAGGACGCGAGGTCTTCAAGTTCGCTGTTACCTCGATGATCGCCGCAACCGACGTGGCGCTCCAACGCGCGCATTTGAGCCGTCAGGACATCGATTTTCTCATCCCCCATCAGGCGAATCGTCGGATCATCGACGCGGCCGTGAAGTACCTCGAACTGCCGCGCGAGCGTGTCCTTGTAAACATTCAAGAATACGGAAATACGTCGGCGGCGTCGATCCCGATCGCGCTTGCGGAGGCTGTAGAGGAGCGCCGCATCTCGCGGGGGGACGTCGTGCTCTTCGTCGGATTCGGCGCGGGACTCTCATGGGGTGCGGTGGTCTGGCGATGGCAGTGAAGCGGATAGCCGCGATCTTTCCGGGGCAGGGCTCGCAGAGCGTCGGCATGGGAACCGACGTCGTCGAGAGCTCGGCCACTGCACGCGCGCTCTTTGCCCGGGCGGAGCAGGTGCTCGGTTACGACCTACTCGCGCTCGTGCGTGACGGACCGGAGGAGCGCCTGCGCGAGACACAGTACAGCCAGCCCGCGATTTTCACGACGAATCTCGCGCTCTTCAGTGCATTCGGAGACGTGCATCGCGACGAGTTGCAGACTATCGTGAGCGCCGGCCATTCGTTTGCCGAGTTTTGCAGTCTCGTGATCGCGGAGGCGATCGAGTTTGACGAGGCATTGCACGTCGTGGACGAGCGTGCCCGTGCCATGCACGAAGCGGCGCAGCGAACCACGGGCGGGATGTCGGCTGTTCTCGGCCTGGGCGTCGATCCCGTGCGTCAGGTCGTCGAGCGCGTCGCGGGCGAGAGTGGCGCTGTGCTGCAGCTCGCGAACTTCAACTCGCCCACGCAAATCGTCTTGAGCGGAGAGGAGAGCGCACTGCGTGCCGCTGCAGAGCTGTTGCTCGAAGCGGGCGCGAAGCGCGTTGTGCCCTTAAACGTCTCGGGTGCATGGCATTCGGAGCTCATGCGGCCAGCGATACCGAGATTCAAGGCTGCCGTCGAGGCAGCCCGCTTCGCCGTGCCGCGTTTCGACGTGATATCGAACGTCGATGGGCGGCCGTACCGAAGCGTGCGGCAGATGAAGGAGTCGCTCGTGCAATCGGTGACGGGCGAAGTGCGCTGGCACGAGACGGCGGAGGCACTCCTGCGCTACGAGCCTGAGCTCGTCGTCGAGTTCGGGGCAAATCCGGTGCTCACCGCGCTCGTACGACGCATGCCGAGCGCACCGCCGACGTTGGCGGTGAGCGACGCGGAGGCGCTTGTATGACATTCTCCGGAGAGACCGCGCTCATCACTGGAGCGAGCCGCGGCATCGGACGCGCAATCGCCGTCGAGTTCGCGAAGAACGGTGCGGACGTCGCGATTGTCGGGCGTGATCGTGGAGCGTTGGACGAGACGGCGGGATACTGTGCTGCAGCGCGCACCGGAGCGTCGGCGCATCCGATCGTGGCAGACGTTACAGATCGCGCTGCGGTTGAGACGGCAGTCGACGAAACCATCCAGCGCTTTGGGCGCATCGATGCAGCAGTTGCGAACGCCGGGCAATCGGAAGACGCGCTTTTGCTTCGCCTCAAGGAGGATATGCTCGACCGGCTTGTCGCTGTCAACCTGAAGTCGGCCTTCGCACTCGTGGCATCCGTCGCGAAGCCGATGATACGTCAGCGCAGCGGGGCCATCGTGCTGGTCTCGTCGATCGTGGGGCTGAGCGGGAACGCGGGTCAAGCCGCCTATGCGGCGACCAAAGCCGGACTTATCGGGCTGTGCAAGTCGGCTGCAAAGGAGTTGGGTTCGAGGAATATAAGAGTCAACGCCGTCGCGCCGGGGCTCATCGAGACGGCGATGACCGAAAAGATGCCTGACGCCGCTAGAGAGTTGCTCCTGAAGCAAGCCGCCCTGGGTCGTCCCGGGACTCCGGAAGACGTCAGCGGCGTCGTCGCATTTCTCTGCTCGCATGCTGCGAGCTATATAACCGGCCAGACCATCGTCGTCGACGGCGGGGTCGTGATCTGAAGGGAGAGCAATGGCTACAACGTTCGAAAAAGTGAAGAAGATCATCGTCGAACAGCTCGGCGTCGATGAGGCCGAGGTGACGCCGGAGGCGTCGATCACGGATGATCTCGGAGCCGATTCGCTCGATCAAGTCGAGCTCGTGATGGCTTTCGAAACGGAGTTCAACATCGACATCCCCGATGAAGAGGCGGAGAAGATCAAGACCGTGGGCGACGCAGTGAAGCGCATCGACGAAAGCGCGGCGAGCGCGTAGAGTAGAGACGAGAAGAAACCCCGTTGTTCGACCAGTTGAGCGATCGGCTCGGCGCGATCTTCTCGCGCTTGAGTGGACGAGGAAGGATTAGCGAGACACAGCTGAGCGAGGCGTTACGCGAGGTTCGCGTCGCTCTGCTCGAGGCGGACGTCTCGCTCGACGCGGCCCGGGCGTTCGCGGCGCGAGTGAAGGAGAAGGCGATTGGTGCGGACGTTCTCGCCTCGCTGACGCCGCAGCAGACGATCCTGCGCATCGTTCATAACGAGCTTGCTGCCCTGCTGGGCCCTGCGGATCCGTCTGCAGCGCGTCTGCGCTTCGGCGATACCACACCTGCCGTGATCGCGCTCGTCGGCTTGCAAGGTTCGGGCAAGACGACACAAGCGGCGAAGCTCGCTTTGCGGCTCAAAGAACAGGGGCGGCGCTCGTTGCTCGTTGCCGCGGACGTCCATCGTCCGGCCGCCATCGATCAGCTCCAAACGCTCGGTACGCAGATTGGAATTCCCGTCTTCGAGCGCCCGGACTCCGATGCGCCGGCGATCGCTCGAGCCGCAATCGAAGAGGCGCGGCGGCTCGGCCTCTCGACCGTCATCATCGACACCGCGGGGCGGTTGCAAATCGATGAACCGATGATGCTCGAGCTCGAGCGTCTCAAGGAGGTTGCGCGCCCCACCGAGGTGCTGCTGGTCGCCGATGCGATGACCGGCCAGGAGGCTGTGCATATTGCGAAGGCCTTTCACGAACGCCTCACGCTCACCGGCGTGATCTTGACGAAGCTCGATGGCGACACCCGCGGAGGCGCCGCGCTCTCGATCTTCAATGCGACGGGTGCACCGATCAAGCTCGTCGGCGTCGGCGAGCGCGTCAGCGCGTTGGAGCCGTTCCACGCCGATCGCATGGCCTCACGGATTCTCGGCATGGGCGACGTCATGACGCTCATCGAGAAGACGCAGAGCCTCTACTCTGCGGAAGAATCCAAACGCGTGGAGCAGAAGCTGCTGCGCAACGCGTTCACGCTGGACGACTTTCTCGAGCAGCTTCGTAACGTGCGTAAGATGGGCTCGATCGGGGATCTGTTGAAGATGCTTCCCGGCGTCGGAAACCTTCCAAAAGATGTGAAGATTCCCGAGGGAGAGCTGCAACGCGCCGAAGCGATCATTTGCTCGATGACCCGCCGCGAGCGCCGCGACCCATCGGTGCTGAATGGCTCCCGCCGTAAGCGGATAGCGCTCGGCTCGGGAGCGCAGGTTTCGGATGTGAACCGGCTTGTCCGGCAGTTCGACGAGACACGCAAAATGATGAAACTCATGAAGAATAAAGGACGATGGTAAAGATCAGACTGCGCCGGATGGGCGCGAAGAAACAGCCGACGTATCGCTTTGTGGTAGCCGATTCCAACGCGCCACGCGACGGCCGGTTCATTGAGATTCTTGGACACTACAACCCGCGCACCGAGCCGAAGACCGTCGTCTTCGACGAAGAGAAAGCGCGCGCGTGGCTTGCGAAGGGCGCGCAGCCGACACCGACCGTACGGCGATTGCTCGCCGAGCGCGGCCTCGTCGAGCGCGCACCCGCCCCGCAGAAGAAGTGAGCTCCTTCGACGACGAGTTCGGCCTCTTCGGCGACGAGGTTGAGCCGGAACGAGAAGCCGTGCTGCCCGGACGGCGCATCGCGGGGGCGGAAGAGCGTCCGCGCAACGTCGAGAAGCCGCCGCGCCGCAGCCCTGCGCGCGCTCCGAGGCGAGAGAAGCGGAGTGAAGACCGCTGGGCACCGACACGACGTGCGAGCGACTTGCTCGTCTTCCTCGCAAGGCGTCTCGTGACGAAACCGGAGGAAGTGCGCGTCGAGCTCTTCATGGACGAGAGTGGTGAGCCGGTCATCGAGCTCGTGGTCAACCCCGAAGACTTGGGCAAGGTCATCGGGAAGAGCGGGCGTGTTGCGCACGCCCTGCGCACGCTCGTACGAGCGACCGCCGAGAGCCGCGTCGCGGTAGACATCTTTGACAGCGAGGAGGCGGCAACGCCGCCCGGCAGCGACGGCTGACGCCTCCGAGACGTTCTCGCTCGTTGCCGGACGCATCACCGCATGCTTCGGCATCAGGGGCGAACTGAAGTGTGAGACGACGCGCGCAGCGCGCCCACTGTTCGTCGTTGGCGCAGAACTTCGATATGAGAGACCGCCGCGCAGCGGCTTTGTGCGCCTAACCGCCGTACGCGAACATCAGCGAGAGTTGGTACTCTCGCTCGACGGCGTCGGCGACCGTGACGCCGCTCATGCGCTCGTGGGAGCTACCCTCTACGTGCCCCGCGGAATGATCTCCCTCGCACCGCACGAGTATCTCGACGCCGATCTCGTTGGCTGCACGGTCGCTGGCCTGGACGGTACGGCGTACGGCGCCGTCGAGCGCATCGAGCACTACCCGAGCAGTGATATGCTCCTCGTCGCGGGCACGATGGTCCCGATGGTCGACGCGATCGTCCTCGAAGTCGACCTCGCAGAAAGACGGATTCTCATCGACCCACCTGACGGGCTCTTTGCCTCTTAGCTATTGGTCGGGTGCGTTTGGACGTAATCGCTGACCGCGTTCGAGATCGCTTTCGCAACGTCGTCGTTGGCCTCGGTGGTTTCGTAGAGCACATCTCCAAAACAGGTCCAAATCTGCAAGGTAAAACGGCTGTATAGATGCGGCCTGAAGCCGCCGACGTGCTGCTGCGTGAGCGTTCCGCTGGCAATCGTGTTATCGCGATCGGTACCGCAGATCGAGTCCGCATCCGACGCAAGGTTTACCGGCGCAACTCCCCCCTCACGCACCGTGAAGTGCGCTGCAAGGTCGCGATTGAGCAATGCAGTCGCATGGCTCAAAACGGAGCTCGGTAGCGTGCTCTGCCCGTGCACGCCGACGAGAATCACCGCGCGCTCCGGCTTCACGGTGGCGCCGGCCATCGGGCGCGTCGTCGGCGCCGCGCGGTGTGAGAAGAGGTGGCTTACGTTGAAGTTCGCGCCGTGTGCGGTCGGCGCCGCTGACGGAGCTCCGGTGGGAGCTTCGGTCGTCGTGACGCTGACTTTCGTTCCCGAGATCTGCAGCAGCGCATCGTGACACTGGAGCGCGAGCGAGGCTGCGTCGTTGACGCCGTAGATTTCCTGCGTCTGTGAATAGAGAATGACGCCGCTCTCCACGCCGACGAGCTGCGTCACGACCGCGACGCTCTGCCCGATCGGAGTGACATATCCGGCGATGTAGTAGTCGGCCTTTTGCGCGTGCGCGTTCACCAAAAAATTTGAACGTTGGACGTTCGTCGGAACCGGGAGCATGTTGAAACTACCGAGCGTCTTGAATTCGGCCGTGAAGATGTTCGCGATCTCCACCCCGACCTTCGGGCTCATCTCACCGGCTGTGTCGAAGGGGTACACGAGCACCGTCGACTCGAGCGAGGAAAGATTCAGGCGAAGCACGGGCGTCGCGGAAGGCGTCGGCGACGGCCGGGGCGCAGGCGTGCGGGGCGCGGCCGCCATGAGGCCGAGTGCGAAGCAGCAAAAAACGGAGAAGCTGATAAAGCGGCGCATCGAGTCGGTGAGATTACTTCGGCGTCAGGCCTGCAAGGCCTTCGCGCGAGCACTGCAGAGTTGCGCGCCGTAGAGAAATATCGCAGCGATGACGTAAAACCACAGGAGCAGCGCCAGAGGTGCCGACAGCGCGCCGTAGATTCGCGTGAAGTTCACGTGCACGGTGTACTGCGTGAAGGCGATCTGCACG
>JASHTE010000322.1 GCA_030040695.1 Vulcanimicrobiota bacterium
GCCGCAGCGCTATGCGACGTTGCAGTACGCGTTGCAGCAGCGGTTCGGAATGGACGGTGTCGATTATCACACGATGGTCCGCGACGGTATCACGCCGGGTGACGTGACCGCTGCGACGATCCTCGCCGCCGATGTTCAGAGCACGCCGCAGGCAGTCATCGACGAGTCGTTGCGGACGAAGACGCCGATCGTCGATCTCGCCAACGAGCACGGCATGCATGCCTGGCCGCTCGAGATCTTCATGAATCTCGTCTACCTCGACTACACGGACGACCCGGTCAAGGAGATGACGGTCGGCGCTCCGGCCGGCGCCGGCGGCGACGACTGAGCGCGACCATGTCCTCCGCCGCTATCGGTGCGCGTGATCTCTTCGCGCTCGTTCGCAAAGGCATCGATGCGGAGGGCGTTGGAGCGCAGGTTCGCAAGCCGTTCCGCTTTTTGCTCTGCGGTGATCCGGCGCTCGTCGCTGAGCTGCGCGCACTCCTCCTGAGCGGTCATCCCGGCGTCGTTCCGGTCGAGGCGGCAGCCTGTCTCGAGACGATCTCGTTCGGCGGCGTTCCCACACGACTCGACGCGCAGGCGCGAGCAATACTCTTCCTCGGGCGGCGGGGTGATCTCGCGGCCGCGAATCTCAGCATCCTCGAGCCGCTCGGATTACCACTCCTCTGCATCACCGTCGATCCACAGGCGCAACCATCGGGCCCACCGACAGTGCCGCTGGGCGGAGCGCGGGGTGAGTACGTCGTGCCGATGCTGAGTGCGGCCGCGCTCCGTGTAAGGCTCTTCCCCCATCTCGTCGAGTGCTCGCGCGGTGTCGAGATTGCGGTCGGACGTGCGCTTCCCCCGCTTCGTGAGAGCGTTGCCGCAAAGCTGACGCGTGACGCGGCAGCGAACTCCCTCAAGATTGCAATCGCGAGCGCCGTCGTCGATCACATTCCGGTCGTCGGGCTCGTCCTAGGCGCAGTAGCCTCGGCGGGTGACATCGTTGCGATCACCGGCATTCAAATTGTCTTGCTGATGCACATCGAGGCGGCCTACGGCAAGGACCCTGACGTGCAACGGATGTGGCGCCTCCTGCCGGTCATCGGCGGCGGACTCGGCTGGCGCGCGCTCGCGCGCGAACTGGCCGGGTTCGTTCCCGTCGCTGGAATCGCGATCAAGGGCGCGATTGCATACGCGGGCACGATCGTCGTCGGCGAGGGCGTTACGTTCTTCCTCGAGCACGGCAATCACATGACGAAGCACGACGCGGCGTTGCTCTACGAACAAACCAAGAACGATGCCCTGCGCTTTGCCCGCGAGCTCATCGCCAAGCTGAAGAAGAGATAGAAAGCTCTGATTTCGTTCAGGCCTGCAAGCCGACGAAATCAGAGCCTTTCGAGCAGCGACTCGTCGTCTAGCCGCGCCAACTCCGGGCCGACACGCGGGCGAATGCGGCGTGCGAGCTGCTCGGCAAGTTCCACGCGACGCTCCCACGGCAACGTCGCTCGTCGCTCCAGAAACTGGTGGACCAGCGCCCGCTCTTCGCCGCCGACCAGCGAGGTCGCCGCATACTGCGTCTGCTCGCCGAGAGGCACCGGTGGCGCATCGACGCGACTGTCGCGTACGACGATCGTTCCCGCAGCGAAGTCGCCGACGCGCTTGTTCTCGCTCGAAGCGAGCGCGCACACGGCGGATATGAAGTAGAAACCGATGCTCGACTCGACGATGCGGATGAGGTTGCGCACGAGCGAGGCTGAGAAATCGATGGGGTAGCCGCCGTCGCGCACGACGCGAATGCCGAGCAGCCGTTTTCCGGGCGTCTGCCCGTTCCAGAACGCTTCGAACACGATGAAGTATCCGAAGAGAATCATGAACAGCACGAAGAGGAAGACGGCGATGGCAATGCTGCCGAGCAAATCTCCCGAATGAGCGGCGCCTCCCCTGGGAGCATGTGCGGCAAGCGAAATCAGTGCAAAGAAGAGCGCGACCACGAGCGCTGCCTGGAGAAAACCGTCGGCCACGACTGCCAGGAAGCGGCTGCCGAGGCCGGCAAGCTGATAGGAGAACGCTACCGACTCAGGTGTGCGAACCTCGATGCTGCGGTCCATCTGTGCGCTCTTTCGACGGGAGTGCCGCGCGATACCGGCTAAAGTGCGTTCATGACGCAGCGCTCGTTCGTGGAGCAGCGATCCACCACGTGGGAGGAGCTTGAGGAATTACTCCGGCGCGCAGGCCGGCGAGGAGTTCGCGCGCTCGCTCCGAGTGACGTCGAGCGGCTCGGCGTGCTCTACCGCGCGCTCACGAGCGACCTTGCCTACGCGCAGGGCCGGTACGATCCCAGGCTCGTCGAGTACCTGAACCGGACGATAGCGCGAGCGCACGCATACGTCTACGGAGCAACCGCGCAACGTGGTTGGGAGCGCGTCAAGCAGTTCTACGCGCGCGACTTCCCGCAGGAGGTGCGCCGCTCTTTCGCCTTCGTCTTTTTCTGCTCGACGCTCACGGTCGTGTGCGCAGTCGTTGCCTACGCACTCGTTGGGTCGCATCCGGATGACGCCTTTGCGCTCCTGCCTCCCCAGACGATTCCGGCGGGTCCGATTCGCAAGAGCCTTCACGACTCGAACTTCGCGATTGCACGCGACGAGCGCCCGATGATGTCTGCATTCATCATCACGAACAACATTCGCGTGACGGCGTTCTGCTTTGCGGGCGCCGCAACACTGGGCGCGCTCACGCTCTATGTCATCGCACAGAACGGTTTGATGCTCGGCGGTCTCGCCGTCATGTTCACGAAGGCCGGCTTCGGGACGGATTTCTGGGCAACGATTGCGCCGCATGGCGTGATCGAGCTGACCGCAATCCAGCTCGCAGGCGCGGCAGGCCTGCTCATCGCCGCGGGCGTTCTCACCCCCGGACGTTTGCGGCGCCGCGACGCGATCGCGCTCGCCGGGCGCCGGGCTGCGGTGCTCTTCGGCGGCGTCGTCTCGATGCTCTGCGTCGCCGGAACGATCGAGGGTTTCGTCTCCCCCCTTCGCGCACCCGATGGAGTGCGGCTGCTCGTCGGCGCGCTCACTGCGCTGCTTCTCGTCCTATACTTCGGCTTCGCAGGCCGATCTACAGCAGGCCGCGTTGCTTGATGCGCAGGTACTGATCGATGAGCGCAACACTGAGAGAGCGCGCCGGCGCATCCACCACGATGATGCCGAGCCGCTCCAGATGCGCTGCCGCGCTTCTCCGCTCGTGCGCGAGACCGAGAGCGACGTCGAGTTCGTAGACGTCGTCGATTGTCCGCGGCCGCTGCTCGAGTACGGACGCGACTGCGGCGTCGTTCATGAAAAGACACAAGACGAGGTGCTTACGGCTGAGCGCGGCGAGCTCGCCGAGCACTATCGATTGCGCGATCGGATCGACGACGTCGGTCAGGAGCACGACGAGGCTGCGCCGGCGTAGCTGGCGCCCCGTGAAGGCAAGCGCCTTCGAATAGTTCGCCTCCTCGAAGCGCGGCTCGAGATCGTAGATCGACTGCGATAGATCGTAGAGTGACGCCGCAGTCGAGCGTGGTGCGCGCGCGGTTATGATCTCGTGAGCGAAGGCTGCAGCGCCGACACGATCGCTTGCGAGTGCGGCGATCGAGGCGAGCGAGAGCGCCGCCGTCACGGCATAGTCGATCTTGCGCTGCACCCCGACGTACGGCGTCATCAGTCTGCCGCAGTCGAGGAGAAGCATCACACTCTGGCTCCGCTCGACCTCGTACTGCGCCACCATGAGCCGTCCTCGACGCGCGCTTGCCTTCCAGTCGATCGTGCGAAATGCATCGCCGGAAGCGTACTCTCGCAGCCCTTCGAACTCTGTTCCAATACCGAGCATGCGAAGACGCCGCAAGCCCGCCTCGATGAAGCGGTTTCGGATTTCGAGTCTACCGTAACGCTCGACGGCGGAGAGATCCGGGTAGACCCGAATCGCTTGTGGCTCGACGACCCGCATCCGGCGGCGGAGGAGCCCGAGCGCATTTTCGTACCAAACGTAGAGCGCTCCCAGCGTGTCTGGGCCGCGCGCGATCGGCGTGACGCGACGCTGCAGCAGCACGCGGCTGCGCGGTGGCGCGTTCGCGGTGACTTCGTCGTCAACAAAATAGAGGGTGCGTACCGGCGTCTCGATGATGCCGAGGCGCACGCCCAGAGAGCGCGCGTTCGTCACGCTGTAGGAGAGCTCGGCGTCCACGCGCAGGGCCCAGTGCTCGGGCACTCGGCGCTCGACGCGAAGCGCGCCGCGCCGCGGACCGAGCGCGAGATCGGCAAGCAGTGCCGCGATGAGAACGAATCCGCTCGCCGCTGCCGCCGAGCCAAGCCAGGCAGCGCCCGGAGCGCAAGCAAAGAGCAGGGCAATCGCACCGAGCAACAGCAGGAACCGCTGCGTCACCCAGATCGGCAGCACGATGCTACCCGCGCGGAACCGGAACGGCGGCGAGCAGCTCGGCAACGATCTCCCGGGCGCGTGCGCCCTCGATCTCCGCTTCGGGGCGCACGATCAGCCTATGCGGAAGGACGAGTGGAACGACGTCTTTCACATCGTCCGGTGTCGTGAAGTCGCGCCCATCGACCGCTGCCGCAGCTTGCGCGGCGAGCAAGACCGCGACGCCCGCGCGCGGCGAAGCGCCCAGCGAAATGCGCGCGTTCGTGCGCGTCGCTTGGACGATGCCATAGATATACGTACGCACTTCCGGAGAACACGTGACCCGGCGGACGGATTGCTGCGCAGCGACGAGTTCCTGTGCGCTCGTCACCGGCGCAATTCCCGACGTCTCGAGCCGGCGCGCGTCAAATCCCTGTGCAACGCGGTCGAGCAGGCGCAGCTCTTCGCTCTCACTCGGATACGCAGCGTCGAGTTTGACGAGAAAACGGTCGAGCTGCGCCTCGGGCAAGGGATACGTGCCTTCGTACTCGATTGGGTTTTGCGTTGCGCAGACGATAAACGGCTGCGCAAGCTGCATCGGCGTTCCGTCGATCGTGACGCGCGACTCCTCCATCGCCTCCAGTAGCGCCGCCTGCGTCTTCGGCGGCGTTCGATTGATTTCGTCGGCAAGCACGACGTTCTCGAAGATCGGTCCCGGGCGAATGCCGAACTCACCGCTCTTTGGATTGAAGACCATCGTGCCGGTGACGTCGGAGGGCATCAAATCCGGCGTGAACTGTATCCTTCGAAAGCCGAGCCCGAGCACGAGCGCGAACGCGCGTACCGCGAGGGTCTTGCCGGTCCCGGGAACGCCCTCGATCAGAACGTGACCCCCGGCGAGGATCGCGACGAGCAGCCCGAAGGCGACCCGGTCGCCGCCGACGATTACTGCATCGAGGGAGGTGCGGACGCGCTGCGCGAGGTCTGATATCATGCTAACTCCTTACGCACGTGCAACACGATGTTCGCAGCATCGAGCAGCTCTAGGTTGTCCGGGTGAGGATCACGACGCATCACCTCAAGCCGCTCGAGTGACGCTGCAACCTCAGGGCGTCGTGCCGCGCTCGGCCGCAGACGCGCAAGTCGCATCGCTTCCCATGCGAAGCGATCGATCGCGGCACTGCCGGCGTGTGCGCGGCGAAGCAATGCCGCCATCGAGGCAATGTAGGCGGAAGAGTCCCGCAGGCGCGGTGGCGCGAGCGCTATCGGCGGCGCCGAGCGAAAGAGAGCGCCGAAGATCGCCAGCGCCAGTGCACACAGCATGATCCACGTCGCATCACGAACGCTTGTGGGCAAGACGTCCCACATCGAAGCGCCGCTCGTATAGCCGTGCACGCTCTCGTCGAAGAGCAGTGGTCCTTGTGCGGAAAGGACGTCGTACGCGAAGCGTGCATTTTGTGTGCGCGCAAGAACGTCGTTGCTGAAGACGCCCGGCGCCGCGATCGCGATCACGTTGCCTCGCCCAATCCGATAGGCGATCGCGACCGGCCGTCCGTGGGCCACGAGAAGCCGCTCCACGCGCCGTTTCGCGCTCCAGGTGAATGCGCTGCTGAAGCTCGCCGTGACCTGCGCGACACCTATCGTCAACGCGTTTCTCGCGGCCTGCGCCGTCGAAGCGACGGGAATCGGTGCGGTTGTCGGCAGTTCGAGAACGCTGCGCGGAAAGAGTGGTCCTTCGCCGAGCATCACGAGGTTTGCGCCGCCTTGGACGAGCCGCTTGAGCCGTGCGGCGTCGTTCGAATCGATGACGCCCGTGAGCTGCCCGTCGACGAGTTGTGCCTCGCCCGGCGAGAGAACGAGCGTCCCCGCGAACGCCCGCAGCGTTCCGAGTGCTCTCTCGAAACGTCCTGCGCTGACGCCCTCGCGCCGCATCACCTCGTAGAGTGCGCGGTACCCGTTGGGACCGGTGTCGTACGACGAGTACGTCGAGGGCGGCGCCTCCTGTGGCTGCGCGAGCGAGAGCACGACGACGATCGCGAGGACGATCGCGGCAAAGATGATGTCCGAGCGGCGTGCCTTCATCCACGGCTCGATTTCAGGGAGCCTCGTAGCGCCTCGTACGCAACGCGTGCGCGATCCCATGTAACCGGCTCAACGGGTCGCTGCGCGTAGACGCCGCGGACGTACGCCGACGCGATCGTATCGAACGGCACGGCGATGCGCTCGCCGAGCGGCATCACCTCGCGGCGCAAGTCGCCGATCGTCGCGCTCACCTCGTCTTCTATCCCTTCGCGCAGATTTAGCTGCGCGACGGCTGCGCGTAAGAGCAGTCGTACAGCCGTCGTCAGCTCGCCGCGCTCAGCCGCAGCGAACGCCTGCCGTGCGAGTCTTGCGTCGCTGCGCTCGGCGGAGAGCGCTTCGATGCTCGTCACCGCGGAACTCGGGCGCGGTACGGTGGGCAAGAGGCGTACGAGCAGATAGAGGATGAGCCCAAGGACGAGCGCAAGCAGAACCCACGAAAGCGCCACCGCAACCGACCCGCCCCCGTGCACGTGCGCGAAGAGGCGCGCGAGAAACCTCTCCACCGCTTCCAATCCGTGCAACCACCACGCCTCCCGCGGCGGCGGTTGTGCTGCGAGATGGTAGCGAAGCGGTGTGGCGAGCTCCGTCCGCGCGGCGAGCGCCGGATCGATCGGCGGGTTCACGGCGCGCTCGGCGCGAGACGGCCGAGCGCCACTTCCAAATCGAGTCCCTCTTGCCGTATTCGCACGTCGTAGTAGTAGACAGCGTAGAACACCGTCTGTAACGCGTAGGAAGCGGCGTAGACGAGCGTGTTCCAGGTCGTTCCCAAAAGGTGCGACCCTGGAACGAATGCGATCCCTAAACCGACGAACGAGCTGATCGAACTCACTCCAATCCCAAGAAGCATGGCGACGAATCCGATGAGCGCAGCCTTGCCCCACTCTCTCCGATTGAAAATCCGGCGAAAGCCCGAGCCAAGTGCCTCGACCGCTCCCATGTGCTCGATGACCACGGCGTATCCGGCAAAGGAGAGCGCGATGACGAAGAGCAGGAGCAGCACGAAGAGTGCGACGAGCAGCACGATTCCGAGGACAACGAGGAGCAGGACTCCGACCCAACCGAGGTTCGCGGCGTTCCCCCCAACGCTTGCAATGACGCCGAACGTCCCCGCGGCAATGAGCACGATGAGCCCGATGTAGATGCCGATGGCGATCAGGATCTCGAGTGCGATAAGCCCGATGAGCGGGCCCGTGCGACGGAACGTCGCCGCGAGAGCGTGCAAGATGCTCGGGCGCGTATCCCGGTAGATCGCAGCCGTGTTGATTGCAACCGCATTGATGGCAAACGGTAAGAGCAAAGCCGCGATGAGGAGCATGATGACGCCGCCGGCGAGCTCGGGCATCGAGGCGTTGGCATTGAGCAGCGACGGTGGCGGCGAGTTCGGATGCTGAATCGTTTGAATCACCGCCTGAAGCTCGCTCCCCTGATTGCCGAGGAGGAGATAGTCACCGATGCCGACCGGAATAAAGATCACGGCGAGCACCGTGCCCGTGAAGACGATGAAGTTGCGCACGTAGAGCGTTAGCGCACGGTCGATAATTTCGCCGACGCCAAGAGGACGGAGGAGAACCGGTACGGGTGCACCCATTCAACGAACCTCTTCGCCGGTTCTGGGGGGCTTCGCTTGCCTCCTAGCGAGCCGGTACGGCCGGCATCGGGGATCCCGTCCGCTTCGTGGAGCGCTGCACGTCGCGCACAATCTCCTCGAGCGCGTCGATGTACTCGAGGAAGCGGCGCCGTCCCGCGTCGGTAATATGGAGAATTGTCTGTGGGCGCCCCATCCCAGTCCGTCGCTCCGTCGCGACGATTCCCTCTTCCATGAGCGCGTGCAAATGGCGATTCAAGTTGCCGTCCGTGAGGTCGCAGGCGCTCTGCAGCTGCGTAAACGAGATGCCGTCAGTGCGCGCGACGAGCGTCGAACAAATCGCAAGGCGTCCGCGCTCGTGGAAAACCCGATCGAGCTTCGCGACGCTCATTTCGCCCTCGCGAGCATGTCGCGTCGAATGAAATAGCCGATCGCGAGTTGTCCGATGCCGAACCCCGCAGGGAGCACCCACCACGCCAAGGTCAGCGCCGACGGAGCGAAGAGCAAACCAACGCCGATTCCAAGGAACGCTGCGGCGATAGGAAGGACGCCGCCCGGCAGCATCGTGCGTGAGGCGAAGAGTCCGACGCCGTAGCAACCGTACCAAATGCCGGGAAGAAGGCCGATCTGTCCTCGCGAGAGCAGCGCAAACGAGAGCCCCGCACCCAGCATGAGGGCCGGAAGAATGACGAGTCCAACGGTGCGCGTCTGCCAGCGATCGCGAGCGCTCACGTCGCTCCAAAACCAATTGGCGATTGCGCCGTAGTTCACCATCGCGGCAAGCGCCGCACAGAGGAACCACAGCGCGAAGTAGAGATGCTGCTCGTGCACACCGGCGGGAACCGGAACGATCCGCCACTGGACGACCCCGGTAACGATCGCGAAGCCGCCGGAGACCATCGCGGCAAAGCCGGAATACCCCTTGAAACGCTGCGCCATTGCAAGGCGCTCGCGAACCTCGGCGATGTCGGAGAGGGCCCGCTCGAGCTCGGTCACGCCTTTCTTTGTACCACAAAGTTGGTGTCCGTTCCAGCGGATAGGAGGGGCACTTCTCCTAGCGTGGGAGGCCATGGAGCCCAGGGGCTCCGCCAGCGCGGGGCGGCGCTGCTCGACCTCGTCATCGGTGCCGCCGTCGCGCTGGTCATCTTCGCGTTCCTCGTCTCGCTGCTCCACACGTTCGTCCTGGCCTCGGCCTCGCGTCACGCACTCGTACTTGCACGCTCGCAATCGGATCAACTCATCGAGCGCATGCGCAGCGAGGCAATGAGTGCCTGGAGCGTCTCGGTTCCGGCACGCGACGTGAACGGCAACAGCAACGCGGACGGACACGAGATCGACTTCGGAACAGAAGATCAAACGCGTGCCAGATACTTGTGGTGTTACCTCTTCGATGCCGGCGCACGGACGATCACGCGCTACACGCTCGCTCCCGGCGCCTCACCGCAGGCGGGACCGGTCTACTCGCAGATCACGGCGTTCTCCGCCCAAGCGTTTCCTGCGAGCGCAGTCGCGCAACCATCGAGTGCGCTCTACGACCCGCTCTTTGCCGGCACGACGGTGACGCCGGTCTCGTACCAGTTACCCGACGGCACTCTTGCGGGCAACGCGTTCGTCAACGTCGCCATCGGCGCCGCGGGAACATCTCGCAGCGTCTTGCTCGCAACCGGCGTCGCCCCGACGCAGTTCACCGTTATCGTCCAATACACGCCGCCTCCATAGGGAAGCCGAGGGCAACTTCGAAGCGTCGTATCTCGATGGTTCGCGATTCCGGCGGAAACCAGATTTGGCTGCACGAAGCAAAGCGCAGCTCGTAACAGAAGTTCCGCTCGAACGGTTTCTGCTTCCCGTTGCTCTCGTTGACGTAACGGCGCAGGACGTCGCCGCGTGCTCGCGCGAGCTGCTGGGAGAGTGCGACGAGGTTGAGGCGGCGCGGCGCGTCTTCTGCTTCGTTCGCGATGGGATTTCGCACTCGTGGGACATACAGAGTCGCCGGGTCACTCGCTCGGCATCCGACGTGCTCGCCTACCGTGAAGGCATCTGCTACGCGAAGAGCCATCTAGCCGCAGCATTGCTCAGGTCCCGTGGCGTTCCCGCGGGAATATGCTATCAGCGTTTGACGCTCTTCGACGATGCCTCAGGCGGCTATGCGATCCACGCCCTCAACACCGTCTACCTTGCTCCGCTCGATCGATGGATCCGCTTTGACGCGCGCGGCAATAAGGTCGGCGTCGATGCACAATTCTCACTCGAGGAGGAGCGCCTCGCCTTTCTGATACGGCCCGACTGTGGAGAGCTCGACTACCTCTACAACCACGCCGAACCCCACCCCGAGATCGTCGCCACGCTGATGTCCAACGACGACGCACTCGTCATGTACAAGGAGCGGCTGCCTCAATCTCTGGAGTATTGAGCGCTCGACGCTACGCTACAGTGCTGTTCTTCCTTCCAG
>JASHTE010000323.1 GCA_030040695.1 Vulcanimicrobiota bacterium
CGCAGCGCGCCGGCATACAGCGGCGGCTACCGCAGCGCGCCGGCGTATAGCGGCGGCTACCGCAGCGCACCCGCCTACAGCGGTGCGCGTGGCGCAGCGGCGTATGGCGCGCGCGGCGCCGTCAACGGCTACTACGCGGCTCACCCGTTCGCGTACGGCGGACAATGGGTGTACGGGGCCGGAGGCCGCTGGTACAATGGCTACTGGCATAGCTACTGGGGCGGAGCGAACTGGCTCTGGTGGGACGGTTTCTACGGATTCTGGTTGCCTCTGTTCGGCATGAACGTCTTCGTCTATGAGGCGAATCCCGGAGTCTGTCAGTACTGGGACGGTTACGAGTGGGTGCCGTACTACGATCCCGACACCGGCTACTACTGTCCTTACTAGCTCTTTCGGCTTATGCCGTCGTTGCCTCGGCCTAAGCCAAAATAGCGTTGCCAAAATAGCGTCGTAAAGGAGGCCCGCAAACGCGGGCCTCTTGCTTTTTTCCGCCGGTCTGGGTATGAGGTGAAGCATGCCCGCTGCCGCGCTACCCCCCGTCGTTGCACGAATCATTCAGCAGTTCCAACGCACCGAGTCGGGTATCGTGACGTGCCGTTACCACCGCCTGCTCAAGGTCCACGCAGGTCCAAGCGGACAGACCGAGGACTTTACGTTCGACGGTGTCTATCAAGACGGCGCGCTGGTGGCGGTACGGATGCTGAGCTACACGATAAACGGCAAGAACGCAAGCTCGGCGCAGATTGAGAGCGCGGTGCAGTCATACGAGCATCCGAAACCCGGTGATGTGTTCGAGGCGCCCTGGCGTCCGGCGTCCGCGCAGGACTACCGTGACGTGGATACGGGGCCCGGCGCGGTCGCGTTCACTGCAATCGTTCGGTCGTACGGGCACGGCGACGGGAGCTTCACGTACGATACCGCCTACAACGTGACGAGTTATACGTACTCACCAACCGTCATGCCGCAACACGCGAGGAGCGGAACCGTCACCGGCCACATCGCTCAGGTGCTTCCCGGTTATTGGGCAATGACCGACGAGAGTCAGAGCTACAGCGGCAGCTATGCGATCTTCGCCGCGCATGCGACGCTGCAGATCACGCAAGTGGATTTTCGTCATTTCGCGACGCTCTCGCTCGCGCAGGCGTTCATTGCGTCGGATCATCTCTAACCGAGAAGGTGTGCGAGGTATGATCACGTTGCTCGAACGCATCTCAGGCGTCAACGGTGCCGCCCTGGAACGGGCACTTCGTGCCGAGCTGAGCGGTGAAGTGCGTTTCGACGTCGGCTCACGAGCGATGTACTCGACGGACGCGTCGAACTATCGTTTTCTCCCGATCGGAGTCGTGCTACCGCGCGACGCCGATGACGCGGCTCGGGCCGTCGCCGTCTGCCGGCGCTTCGGCGTCCCGTTGCTCTCGCGCGGCGGCGGCACGAGCCTCGCCGGCTCGACCTGCAACGACGCTGTTATACTTGATTTTTCGAAGTACATGCACGAAGTACTCGAGATCGACTGGGAGCGCAAACGTGCGCGTGTGCAGCCGGGATGCGTCACCGATGATCTCAAACGGATGACACTCGCGCGCGGACTCGTCTTCGGCCCTGACCCCGCAACTCACGAAAACAATACCTTCGGGGGTATGATCGGAAACAATTCCTGCGGGACCCACGCGCACATGGCCGGGAAGTGCGCCGAGAACGTCGAGGAGCTCGAGATACTTACGTACGACGGGCTGCGCATGCGCGTCGGCGCAACCAGTGAGGAAGAGCTGCGGCGCATCACTGCACGAGATGACCGCCGTGGCGAGATCTATCGTCGCCTGCTGACGCTGCGGAACACGTACGCCGACCTCATCCGCCTGCGCTTCCCCGACATTCCACGCCGCGTCTCCGGGTACGGACTCGATTGGCTCCTTCCGGAAAACGGGTTCAACGTCGCGCGCGCGCTCGTCGGCACGGAGTCGACCTGCGTGACAGTGCTCGAGGCGACGTGCCGTCTCGTCGACTTTCCGCCATGTCGGGCACTCGCAATTCTCGGATATGAGGACCTCGCCGCTGCCGGTGACGACGTCGCGCGGTGCGACCGGTACCCGCTGCTCGCGCTCGAAGCATTTGACGAGATGCTCCTCATCGATATGCGGAAGAAAGGCATGTCGACGGCGAACCGCGCGCTGCTTCCAGAAGGGCACGCGTGGCTTATGGCCGAGTTCGGCGGAGCAACGCGCGAAGAGGCGGAGGCGCGTGCACGCGAGTTGAGCGGTGCGCGTGTCATCGCCGACCCGCAAGAGCAGGCGCGCCTGTGGGAGATGCGCGAGGCGGCGCTCCCCGCCACCGCAAAGGTTCCCAACGAAAGCGACTACTATCCGGGTTGGGAAGACGCGGCTGTTGCGCCGGCACGGCTGGGAGAGTATCTGCGGAAGTTTCAGCCGCTCATGCGTCGGTACGGCTACTCCGGCGCGCTCTACGGACACTTCGGGCAAGGCTGTATTCACTGCAGCATCAACTTCGATCTCTTCACACGGGAAGGCATCGCGAAGTACCGCGCCTTCGTCACCGAAGCCGCCCATCTGTGCGTCGAATTCGGCGGTTCGCTCTCCGGCGAACACGGCGACGGACAAGCGCGCGGTGAGCTCCTGTCGATTATGTACGGTGAGGAGCTCGTCAACGCGTTTTGGGAGTTCAAGAGCATCTGGGATCCGCAGAACAAGATGAATCCCGGAAAGGTGGTCCACGCCCGCAAGCTCGACGCGGATCTTCGCTGGGGTCCGAGCTACGAGCCGCACGAGCCGAAAACCCACTTCTCGTTTCCGGAGGATCGCGGCAGCTTCGCATACGCGGCGAATCGCTGCGTGGGAACGGGGAAGTGCCGCAAGCACGATCGCGGCACGATGTGCCCGAGTTACATGGCGACGAAAGAGGAGGCGTACTCGACACGCGGCCGCGCACGGCTGCTCTTCGAGCTGCTCGCGGGTACGCTGCCCGCCGGATGGCAGGATGAGCACCTGAAGGATGCTCTCGATTTTTGCCTCGCGTGCAAGGCGTGCAAGAGCGAGTGTCCCGTCAACGTCGACATGGCGACATATAAGGCGGAGTTTCTGTCGCACTACTATGAGAAGCGCCGGCGACCGCTCTCCGCCTACGTCTTCGGCTTCATGATGTTCTGGGCGCGCGCGGCTTCGTACGCGCCGTGGCTTGCGAACGCGGTCTCGCATGCGGCGCTGCTGCGCGGGGTGCTGAAACACGCGATCGGAATGGCGCCGCAGCGCCAAGCGCCGCTCTTCGCGCGACACGACTTTCGGCACTGGTTCTCGCAACGCTCACCGCGCAACACCGGCGCGGAGCGCGTCGTCCTTTGGCCCGACACGTGGAACGCGTATTTCCACCCCGAGACGCTGCAAGCGGCAGTTGAAGTATTGGAAGATGCCGGGTTCTACGTCACGCTCCCGCGCAAGAGACTCTGCTGTGGGCGCCCGCTCTACGACTACGGCATGCTCAACACGGCGAAGCGCATGCTCTCCGGTGTGGTCGACGAGCTGCGCGACGCGGTGCGCGAGGGCGTGTACGTCGTTGGCCTCGAGCCGAGCTGCGTCTCCGTGTTTCGCGACGAGCTCACGAATCTGCTCGGAAACGACGAGGATGCGCGACGGCTCGCAGCGCACGCGCTCTTGCTGCCCGAGTTCCTCGCTCGTCGAGTGCCCGCGTACCAGCCGCCAAAGCTCGCGCGCAGAGCCCTCGTACACCAGCACTGTCACCACAAATCGGTGCTCGAGAGAGACGCTGAGCTACGGCTTCTGCAAGCGATCGGCCTCGAGTGCGATGTGCCGGATACCGGCTGTTGCGGAATGGCGGGCGCGTACGGCTTCGAAAGCCGGCGATACGATGTCTCCATGGCCGTCGGTGAACGCGTTCTGCTACCGTCGGTACGACGTGCGGAGGCGGAGATGCTGATCGTCGCCGACGGCTACAGCTGCCGAGAGCAGATTGCGCAGTCGACGGAGCGTGAGGCGCTGCACCCAGTCGAAGTGCTCCACATGGCGATCACGGGAGCACCGGTTGAACACGACCCACTTCCAGAGCGGCGCTACCGCGGTAACGTTCGCGCGCGTCGCGACGAGGCGGCGCAGACGGGAACTGCGCTCCTCGTCGCGTTGACCGCGCTCGCCGCGGTCGGCGGCGTCTGG
>JASHTE010000324.1 GCA_030040695.1 Vulcanimicrobiota bacterium
TTGCTGCGCTCGGTGATCTCGCGGCACGCAGAGCATGCCGCCGCCCCCGGCGCCGTACTCATGCTCATGCCGGAACGCCCTGGAGCGATGCGCGCAAAGCCGCAAAGCGTTCGCGTGAGCGCCGCACGACATCGCGCTCGCGTTGCTCCTCTTCACTGCTCGCTGTTTCCGGGAAAGCGTCGAGCACGACCGAGCGCGTGGCGTCGAGCGTCGAGGAGATCGTCTCGTGGACGGAGCGTCGCCACGGCTCGAGGTCGTGCGCGATGCCGTAGCGCAGCTTGCCGCGAAGCGCGTCGAGCTCGGTGCTCAGGACGTGCTCGAGACGCGCCTGAAGAACGTGTTTGCGCACCGAGCTCGGCAGCAGATCGGTCAGGAGATCGCGGACCACCTCCAATCCGGTACTCGGGTCGATGGAAACCGCTACGGTGAGCTCTGCCGGCGCGAAGGCGATCTCGTGTGGCTTCAGCGCCTCGCCATCGATGCGGAGTGCTTCGCAACCTGCTTGGATGACGGCTTCTTCGAGCTCGCCGAGGAGGCGTACGTACTTGCTCGCATATTCGGCCAGCTCCGATTCCGCGAAGGCGACGGCATCACGCCGCCAATCTTGTGCGCGTTCGGCAACCACGCGATCGAGCATCTCATGTCGCCGATCGCGCGAGCCCTCTGCCGCGATCTCGTTTGCCAGGGAGCGAAACTCGCTCTGCTCGCGATCGTAGCGCCGATCGAGCTGATCGTCGAGGCGCAACCGGAGACGACGGACGTCATCGTCGACGGCAAGCGTGAAAAGGCGTACGCGATCGTCGAGCGCCTGAAGCGTCTTCTCCACCGTTGCGCGCCTCTGGGCGCGTTCTTCCCGTGGCAGCGCGATCGCACGCTCACGGATTTCGAGCAATGTTGCAGTGCGATCGAGCAGTGCCCCAAGGCGTCGGCGTATAGACGCCTCTAGTGCCTCAGTACCGCGACGTTCGACGAAGGCACGGAGCGCGGCCACAAAGCCTGCGAAGTCGGGGTCGCTGCCGCCGATGCGCTGCTCTTCACGTGCGCGCAAGGCGCTCATCGGGAAGAGCGTGAAGCGATCGCCGGCGACGTCGCGCAGCGCCGTTCGCGTGAAGTCGAGCAGCTCTTGTAACCCGCCGCCCGCGATATCCGCTTTGTTAAAGAGCACGAAGAGCTGTACGGACGAGGCTGCAACCTCGCGAGCGTAGGCGAGCTCTTCTGCGCCGATGGGAGGCTCCGGGCCGACGACGAGGATCGCTGCGTCGGCACGCGGCAGCATCGACCGTGCCGTAGCCGTGTTGTGCTCGAAGATCGAGCCTACGCCCGGCGTGTCAAAGAGTGCGATATCGCGCAGAGCCTGGGCCGGCCGGACGATGTCAACGCGCGCAACGCCCATCGCATTTCTGGGGTTCGTACGCTCGCTCACGTACGTTGCGAGCTCCTCGGGGGTCGCGCTGCGTTCGACGCCGTCCGCAAACTCGACCGTGATGACGGGGATCTCGCCGAACCGGATGGCCGTGGCGATGCCGGTAAGCGGCAAGGCGCCCGTCGGCATCAGGTCCTCGTCGAGCAGCGCGTTGACGATCGTGCTCTTACCGCGCTTGAACTGTCCGACGACGAGCACGTTCAGCTCGCGGCGCTCCAATTGTTCGCGTAGCGCGAGCGCTTCGCGAGCAACGACCGCGTCGTGCAGGTCCGAAGCGAAGCGCGCCAGCTCAACGAGCGCGTGGGGTTCCCGGATCAATGGTGAGTTCTCGCTTCTCGTCGTCGCAAGATAACGCGCGCGATTGCACGCTCGCGCGCCGTGCCCTCTACGCGCGCCTCTTCTAGTCGAGCATCAACGCGCGGATCGTCATACTCGGCGAGCGCCTCCAGTGCAGCCTCCGCTCGCTCGGGATCCTCGGACCTCGAGAGGCGCAGCAACGGATCGAGCGCCTCCGGCGGGCGGCGAGCACCGAGAATACGCGCCGCTGAGGCGGCGAAGTCGGGGACGGGATGATCGAGTGCCAGTATCAGCTTCTCGTCGAAGTTTTCGTCGGTCATGCGACGAACCGAGGTTGCGCAAAGCAACGGCAGCCGGGATGAAAGGGTGGAACGAATGTTGCGGTGCGCGGGCGCTCACCCCAGTGTGAGCGGCACTCCGAACAGGCGTCGCGATACCCGTGAACGTCGAAGCCGTTGCCGATGCTCGTGCGGAAAACGCGATCGCCGTGCGCGAGCATTCGCAGCCAGTGCACGAGCAACTCGACGAGATGGAGGTCGACGCGCAAGAGCGCTTCCGGCGCCACCGGTTCGAGAATGTATGCGTCGCCGTCTCGCCGCGCTCCCGCCTCGCACAACGTACGCATTGCCGTAGAGAACGTCGGGGTGGGCATTTGGAGCGTGGCGGCCGTGAGCCGCCGCTCGATGTGGTGTGCCGGAGAGCCCGCGCGAGCGCGCAGTATGCGCGCATCGATGGGCAGCGCGAGCCAATGGCGCGCGTCCCATTGCGCGCTCGGTTCCCAGGCGAAGCGCCAGAGCGACGGCGGCGCATCACCGTTCTTCGATAACTCAGCGCGAAATTGCAGGAGCGGCTCGATCCAGAGGTCGTGTCCGAGGAGAATCGCTGCACCGTCCGCCGAGGGAAACGGCGAGGCGTCGATCGCGTGCAGGCGCGAGCGCTCGGCAGGCGCGAGCGCAGGGAAGTAGCGTGTTACCGTGCCCTGATGATCCATATCCATTGACT
>JASHTE010000325.1 GCA_030040695.1 Vulcanimicrobiota bacterium
ATCTCCTAACGGGAAGCGTCGTCATTGCCGACCGCGTGCGACGCCCTAGTGGCGAAGAGCTACTGTGCGATCGCGCACTCGTGCTCCAGCTCACGGTTGCGGCACGCAAACTCGGCCACGAGCCGATCGTCGCTCCCCTGCTGACGAGCGCGACGCTCGTCCGCGGAGCCGAGCGCGCGCGGTGGGCGGAGCGCGGCTATGCCGCCGCCGATATGGAGAGCGGGCTCATCGAATCACCACGCGTCGGCGTCGTGCGCGTCGTACTCGACACGTCCGGGCACGAGCTCTCTCCGGCGTGGCTGCATCCCAGCCGCGCGCTTCTCGACCCGCGGCTCTGGCCGCAAGCCCTTTGGCTCGCGCGCGAGGCGCCGCGATGCGCGCGTATCGCGGCGGAGATCGCCGCGCAACTCGTCCGGTGAAGCGACTCATCGTTACCGCCGACGACTTCGGCGTCTCGCGCGAGGTGAACGAAGCCGTGGAGCGCGCGTGCCGCGACGGTGTTCTCACGGCCGCGAGCCTCATGGTCGCCGAATCGCACGCGAGTGACGCCGTCGAGCGCGCTCGAAGATTGCCCTCGCTCGGCGTCGGCCTGCACGTCGCGCTGACGAATGCACGGTCGACGCTCGCACCCGATCGCGTGCCGGATCTCGTCGATCGTGAAGGGCGATTCGACTCGCGCCTCGTTCGGGCCGGGGTACGTTACTTCGCGCTTCCGCACGTTCGTGCGCAGCTGCGTGCAGAGATTCGAGCGCAGTTCGAAGCTTTCGCCGCGACGGGTCTGCGCCTCGACCACGTCGACGCGCATAACCATATGCACGTGCATCCGACGTTGTTCACGATGATTCTCGAGATCGGGCGCGAGTTCGAGGTCGCCGCGATGCGCATTCCGTTCGAGCCGTGGCAGGCCTCGTCGACGGCCGCCGCCAACGCGATTGTTGTCGGGCCGTGGGCGGCGCTGATGCGTGCGCGCCTTCGCACGGCACGCATTCTCACGAACGACGCAGTATTCGGCCTCAACGCAACCGGACGCTTGGACGAACGCGAGGTACTCGCGATACTCGACCGTCTTCCCGACGGACTCAGCGAGCTCTACCTACACCCCTCGGCTCCTGTGTCGTGCCGAGCGAAGTCGAGCAGTCGCGACGCGGCATACGCTCGCGCAGAGGAGCTGGACGCGCTGCTGAGCCCGCGCGTGCGCGAGGCAATAGCGGTGAAGAGCATTCGACTGACGCGTTACGGAGACGAACGATCGTGATCCACGCACCGACGGCGCTCGCGCAACTCTCGCTCGCGCTCACCGCTGCGAGCATCTGTTACACGAGCTTCGCTCTCGTGCGCGTGCTGGCGCTGCGTCTCCCCAGGGGCGGCAACGAGACGAAACCCGCGATCACGGTGCTCAAGCCGCTCTTCGGCCTCGAGCCGCAGCTCGAAGAGAACCTCGCGAGTTTCTGCGACCAACAGTATCCGCGCTTCCAAGTGATCTTTGCCGCGCGCGATCCCGACGATCCGGCACTCGCCGTCGCGAGGCGCCTCCGCGACGCACGGCCGTGGGTGACGATTGCGATCGCGAGCGGCGGTGGCGTGACCCCGCTTGTGAATCCGAAGATCGAGAATCTTGTCGCTGCGATGCCACTCGCTACCGGTGAGATCATCCTCATTGCCGACAGTGACATACGCGTGTCCACCGGCTATCTCGATGCGATCGCGGCCGCTTTCGCGGACTCGGACGTTGGCGCCGTGACCGCGCTCTATGGGGCTCGGGCGACGGCGGGGCTCGTTGCGCATCTCGGTGCGCTCCACGTGAACGACGAGTTCACGCCATCGGTGCTCGTCGCTACGGCGCTGCAGCCGCTACGATATTGCCTCGGAGCGACCATGGCTGTGCGGCGCAGCGTCCTCGACGCGATCGGGGGCATTGAAAAGCTCGGCGTAACGCTCGCCGACGATTACGCGCTCGGCGCGCTCGCAAGTGGGAAGGGTTACCGCGTGGCGTTCGCCGCGACCATCCCGCTCACACTGCTCGCCGAGCCGCGCCTCGGCGAGCTCATTGCGCGTGAGCTGCGCTGGGCGCGCACGATCCGTGCGGTGCGCCCGCTCGGCTACGCCGGCAGCGTCCTGACGCTGCCCCTTCCCTTCGCATTGCTCACCCTGCTCCTCTGGCCCGATCCCGCAATCGGCCTGGGGATCTTCTTACTCGCGCTCGCGCTACGCATTGCTCTCCACCTCGCGGCGCGTCGCCGGCTCGGCGTCCCGGATCGCCCGCAACCGTGGCTCGTGCCCTTGCGAGAGGCCCTGAGCTTGGGCGTGTGGGCGCTCGGGCTTTTCGGCGGAGTAGCGCGCTGGCGCTCGCGCAACCTTGCTGGACGAGCAAGCGGTTCGGAAGGGCATGCAAAGGGGTAAACAGCACCGCATGCGACCCGGATCACCGGAGCATAAGGAACTCTTCTGCCGCAGTTTCATTCAGACGCACGTCCGCTACGAGCCGGCCTCTCTCGACTGGCCGCTTCTCGGTGAGAAGGACCTGGAGCTTCTGCGTGCGCTGCCCATCTGGGACACACTTTGGCAAGTCGAGCGCAATGCGGGTGTCATGGTCACTGGCTTTGGAAAGCGCCAAAAGGATTCGCTCATCCGCGAGGCCCTCGAGGTGCAAGGATACGAGGAAGATCGCCACGGCCGGCTGATCGGCGAGATGGTCGCGCGTTACGATCTTCCCGCAAAGAGTCACGAGCCCGAGGTAGAGCCGACGGAACGAGCCTTCATCGACTTCGGTTGCGGTGAGTGCATCGATTCGTTCATCGGATTCGGTGTCTTCAAGCTCGCGCGCAACGCTGGGTTCTTGCCGGATTCACTCTTTAGCATCTTCTCTCGTGTTCTTTCAGAAGAGGCGCGGCACATAACGTTCTTCGTCAACTGGCTCGCGTACGAGCGAGCCCAGCGCCCTCTCCTCGCTCGACCATGGCACGCCGTTTCGGCGGCACGAGGCTACTATCACGGCGTCCGCAACGTGATCAGGAACGGTCGCACGGCTGCCTCAGGCCCGGCGCCCGGTCTTCCGGGCGGCGACGATGTCTTCGAGGGGCTCACCGTAACGCGCGTACTCGAGGCGTGCCTTTCGGAGAACGATCGATTGATGTCGGCGTTCGACCAGCGTCTCATCCGCCCGAAGTTGATGCCGCGCGTTGGGCGCGTCGCACTGGCGTGCGCGCGTCTCTTCGAGCGCTCAGGCTCCGGGCGTGAGCGCGTGGATGTAGAAGAGGTGAAAGAAGAAGATGGTGGTGCAGGCGCCGAGAGCCGCGCCGGCGATGACTTGCAGCAGAGTATGCGCTCGTAGGTAAACGCGCGCCCAGCAGACCATCGGTATGAGAACGAAGAACGGAAGCGGCTGACGGCCGTAGAGCACTGCGAGCGCGACGAGCGGCGCGGTGATGCCGACCGCGTGGGTGCTGATCTTCCAGTAGCGCGTAATGAACTGCACGAGGATCGTTGAGAGCGTGTAGCCGAGCATCGCGGCGAACATCACGGTGGGCGCGTGCGCGAGGTAGAGCACGAGCGTGCCGAGTGAGTAGAAGACCGCAAAGGCGCTGAAGATCGCCTCGCGCTCGTGGCGTACCGACATATCGAGATCGGAGATGCGATCGATCGCGTACAGGCGGAAGATGTAGAGCATCGGTCCGATCGAGGTGAAGCACGTCGAGAGGAAGAGCAGGCGCCAGAAATCGAGCGTTCCGTGGCTTACCGCGTGCGCGAGCATCGCGAAGAAGGCGAGCGCGGTGAGGAACGGATTGAAGATCGTCGAGAGTATGCGGGCGAGATCGCGCCAAATTCGCCGGTTCTTTATCGGAAGGACGAC
>JASHTE010000326.1 GCA_030040695.1 Vulcanimicrobiota bacterium
GGCAATACTGCGTGCATGCGCCGCGTGGGGCCTGATCGAGGCTTTGGCCGCTGACGGTGCAGCTGAGACTGAGAACGTCTGGTCGTGCAACGGCTGTCGAAGCGACGGCGGCCAGGCATGTAGCGAAGGCGGCGACTCTCACGAGTGCGATACCGCCGCAAAGACGATGTTCGAATCGGCGAAGGCGATTGCCAGCAGTGTGTTGCTGAGTGCGAATGCTACCGGATGCAGCGCCGGAAACGCTCCGAGCGAAACGCACGAGGCCGCGTCGACGGCCTCGAGCCGGCCATTCACAACGGCGACGACCCTGTTTCCGTACCCTCCCATCGAGGCTGCACTCACCGGCGCACCGATGCACGTAGGCCTCATCGCGCCCATCTCAAAGGCGTACATTCGTTCGCGGGCGGCGTCGTAGAGAAGGACTTGATTGCCGACGGCTCCAGCCCAGCCGATTCTCCATGGAACGCGCGCGGCGACCGCCTCTGCCGCACCCGGCCCCAGCAGAGGCCGAACGCGCACGACCTCCCCGTTTTGCGCGATCGTACGGATCTGATCGCCCGAGGCGAGAACGAAGCGTGTCCCGACCGGCACGCTGCCGGCATCGCGCACCGATCCGTCGCGCGAGACGATGACGACGCGTCGGCAGGAAAGGAGGACGGCCGCGGCGCTCGTCGTTCCGGCGACATCGAGAATCGAACATGGTGGCGCGAACGCGTGACGAGCGGTGACTCGTCGGTCATCCGCGCTCACGAAGATGATCGCATGGCGATCCGACGCCCACAGCCCGCCCGTCTGATCGAAGACGAGATGATCGACGTGCGCGAGGCCGGTTGGAAGTACATTCGCGCTTGCGCTTCCGGCTGCGGTGCCGATCATCGAGACTCCCTGGGCGCCGCCGGCGCTCGTCTCCGGCGCGCCGTTGGTGACGGCGCTCGTCCCGCCGTTCAAGTAGGGGCCGTATTCGCGTGTTTCGAGCTCGGTGCGCCCATTCGAGATGCCGATGACCAGATCCGCATAATCGCCTTTGCAGCAGTGCGCCTCGGGCGGTCCGCCGTCGGCGGAATAGCGAACGTCGAGCAATCCGTTCTTCGAGCCGACAGTCGGCCGCGTCGGAGAGAGCTGACTTCCGAGCCAAGCGCCGTTACTGCCGTCGAAGAACAGTACATCGAAAAGGTTCCCGTCGATGGGAGCGCTCGCGCGCAGGACGGTGAAGACGATGGTCTTGCCGGAGAGGTCGAGCGTCGTCCATGAGGACTCAGGCGTGCCCGTGAAGTGCTGCGTCACGTCCTCGTACTCACTCCCGACACGCACGAGCTGCGAGACGCGCGACAGATCCGGCGGGTCCGGAGGCTTCGGATTCCCTTGCGCTTCGAGCCGCTGCACGGCGTCATTCGCTGCGTTGAAGCCGGCCGCTGCTGCAAGCTTGTACCAGCGGAGTGCCTGCGCATCGTCTTTCGGCACGCCGTAACCATTCTCGTACATGTACCCGAGTGCGGCTTCTGCGAATGCATTTCCCTGCGCGGCAGAGAGGCGATAGTAGCGCAGCGCCTGCGCGAAGTCTTGCGAGACGCCATGGCCGGTCGCATACGCATAACCGAGACCGAACTCGCCGAACGAGTTGCCGTGAGCTGCGGAGCGCTGGAAATCCTGTAGCGCTTGCGCGTACTCGACTGGAACGCCCTTGCCGGTTTCGTAGAGGTAGCCGAGGCCGGCTTCGCCGTACGGATTACCGTCGGCGTCCGAGAGCGTGTAATAGCGCAACGCGATCGCGTCGTTCTGCGGCACGCCCCACCCGAAGGTGAACATCGTCGCGAGGTTGCTCTCGCCGTAGGAGTTGCCTTGCTGGGCGGAGAGCTGAAAATCGCGCAGTGCCGTCGCGTAGCTCTTCGTCACGCCGTATCCGAATTCGTAGAGTGTTCCGGCGTCGTTCTCGCCGTAGGAGTTTCCCTGCGCCGCTGAGAGCTGAAAGTAATGCAGCGCCGTCTCGTAGTTGCGCGTTACGCCGGCGCCCGTTTCGTAGAGGAAACCGAGGCCCGCCTGACCGTACGAATCGCCCAAGCGTGCAGAGCGCCCGTAATGATAGAGCGCTTGCGCAGGATCGATCGGCACGCCGTCGCCGAACTCAGCCATGAAGCCGAGGCCGGCTTCGGCGCTTCCGTTGCCTTGCGCGGCCGAAAGCTGGAAGTAGTGGAGCGCTTGCGCCGCGTCTTCAGTCACGCCGTGACCGAAGAGATACGCTACCGCGAGGTTTGCCTCGCCGTCGGCGTTGCCTTGATCTGCTGCGAGACGGAAATAGCGCACCGCCTGCGCGTAGTCACGCTGCATCCCGTTGGTTCCGTCCCGGTACATCAAGCCGAGCGTGTTCTGGGACTCCGCATCCCCGTTTGCCGCTGCGATCGCAAAAGGTTGTGCCTCCGCGCCGGCGCTCGTTCGCACGATCCCGGTAGTGCCGTTTGGGGCGCTCGCAGCGCCGCTCCCATTCAAGAAATCAGCGACGACCTGGCGCGACGTCGCGAGATTTGCATAGGCGGAGGAGACGACCTGACTTCCGTTTGGATCGACGGGCGCTCCCGGCACGTAGCCCTCGATAACGCCGTACACGACGCCGCTCACGGGATCGAAGAGCGGCCCTCCGCTGTTCCCGTGATCGACGGTTCCGTCGAACTCGATAAAGGTGCCGTGCACGTCGCTCACGTCGCCGAGGTGAACGGATGGATTCAAATCAGGAGCCTGACCGAGTTGTTGCGGGCTGCCCAGGAGCCCACCGAAGCGTCCTTCGACGTACGGGTAGCCGCCGAGAGCAATGCGCTGTGTCGCCTCGGGCATCGTCGGACTGATACGCATTATGGGCATGCTACCGACGGGTGCGGAGACGATCGCCAAGTCGACGTTCGCCGACGAGCGCACGATCGTTGCAGGCGCGGCCGTTTGTGCGTTCGGAAAGAGCACAACGAACTGCAACGGCTCGGAAGAGGAAGGTTGCGCGACGACGTGCGCATCGGTGAGAAACTGCGAAGACGACGCGGTGGAGGAAATGCAGAACCCGGTTCCCCACTCGGTGAACGTGCCGTCGGGCTTCGTGTAGCCGATGACGACGACGCTCTTCGCGACGCGCGCCCATGCCGGAGCTTCGACCTGCGCGGAACCCGGTACGAAAGGGACCCACGCGAGAGCGAGTGCAGCGGCCAGGAGTGCGAGTCTACGCATCGCAGGATGCCCGTTCGCTGGCCCTGAACTCGCTCCCTCGGCGAATAAGGAGGCTAGATATGATATTGGCTGCTCGTATTGCTGCTCTGAGCGTCGTACTCTTCTGCATTTCAGCCGCTACCGCGCTCGCAGAGAACGTTTCGTTTCAAGCCGACGGCGTAACGATTACGGGCCAGATGGCGCGGCCGAACGGTCCGGGACCGTTCCCAGCGGTACTCGTGCTCCATGGTTGTGAAGGCCCGGGAGCATTAGAGTCGTCGACGATCGGCGATCTCGCAGGGGCGGGCTACGTCGCCCTCGCGATCAACACGCTCCAGCCGCAAGGCTTGTCGAACGCGTGCGGTGCCGGTGCCACACCGGTGCACAACGCGGCGCAATACGCGACCGCTGCACTACAGTGGTTGAGCCAACAGACGTACGTCGTCGGCAACCGGCTTGGGATCGTAGGGTACTCGATGGGTGCCATGGCAGCGCTCGACGTGATCAACCCGCCTGGAGGTCCGCCGCCTTCGATTCCCGGGCTGCGCGCCGTCGTTGCGTACTATCCTTCGTGCAGCGCGCACAATACCGACATCAACGTTCCGCTGCTCATTCTCGACGGGAGCGCGGACGACTGGATTCCTCCCGGCCCATGCCAGGCGCTCGCGCAGAACGCACACGCAGCGGGAAAACCCGTGCAGATCGTGACCTATCCCGGGGCGACGCATGCGTTCAACCAGCCGGAGCGGCGCGGATCGCGGACCGTGAACGGGCACACGCTCACCTACGATCCTCAGGCGACGGCCGACGCGGACGCCCGCATGAAAGCGTTCTTCCAATTGCACCTGCACTAACGATGTGAAGCCGCCGTCCCGGCAACGGCCCGCGATTGCGGGGACGGCGACGTCAGGCAAAGAGCGGAGACTCTTACTTAGAGCATACCTCGCTCGACGACACCGACTTTCCACTGCGCGGCGACGTCCAGCTGCTGCTGACGGTATACTTACCGCCCATGATGCGCAGCGTGCTCATTGCATGCATACGCCCCGGATAGACGACCGTCCACGCCGAGCCGTTGAGCGACGCGGAACTGCTCGTCTCCACCTGATAGTTGCTCGAGGCGTCGAGTGTGATGACGACCCAGTGGCCATGGCGTGCATTGTAGCCCCAATACGAATCTTGCCGGCTCACGGGATGTCCGCTTCGCGAGATCGTCGCGATGCCGTGCATCCAGCCCGTTCCATAGGGCGCGAAGGTCTCGCTCTCGCTCGCGCTGACCGACTTGCCGGCGGACCTAAATGTCAGCATGCAGCTCCATGTACCCGAGAGCGCGCGCAGGCTCGCCATCTGCGAGGCGTTCGACGACATAGCCGGCATCGATGCAGCGTTCGCAACCGCTGCGGTCAGGACCGCAAGCGCGCACGCGAGCGTGATCGTCTTCTTGTTCATTGCTTGCATCCTCATCACGGACAATACCACTCGTACGCGTACACGCAGCGGCCGCCGACGCACCTGTATGCATACTCATAGTAGCAGAGCGGCACGAGTGCGAGCTGCTTCTTGACGCTCGTGCCGGGCAAGGCCAGTGAAACGGCGTGCCGCACGGCAAGCGGGGCAGGCTTCGCGGACGGTAATCCGGCCGAAGCGAATGTCGATTGGGTCGCCGCTGCAAGCAGAACTGCGCTCGCAAGGGCGATCGTTCCGATCTTCCGACGTAGCATGAGTTCTCCAATCTGCGCAAAAGAGCGCGTCATAAGGGACGCTCGTTCGCAGAGCGCCCTATCGAGCCTTCGGCCTCTTCATGCCACCCCCTCCGCGCAAACCGCCCAGGGGGGTGAGCCCACACCGCGAAGCCGGAGCCGCATGAAACGCGCTGTGTCTCTGGCCTTGATGACGTGCGCCGCCGCGTCTATGCTCCTCTCGAGCGCGCGGGCGGCAGCGCCGCCGCTCTCCCTCCTCACCGTGATTCGCGGCGTCATCGCCGCCGCGAACGCAAACAACGCTCCTAAGGTAGGCTCGTACTTCGAGCCCGAGTCGTTCGTCGTCGACGAGTTCCCGCCGTACGTGTGGAAGGGCGCGGACGCCGGAGGCCGCTGGTGGAGCGACGTCGCGAGGGACGACGCGACGCACGGCAGGACGCTGCACGCATCGATCGGCCCGATCAGCGTCTCCGACGTCTCCGTCAGCGACGCGTATGTCGTCGTGCCGTTGACGATCACAAGCGAAGCGAGAGGCAAGCAGCATCGCGAGACGGGATTGTGGGCGCTGACCTTTCACCGCACGCGCGTGATCTGGAGAATCTCCAGCGCCTCGTGGGCGACCGAAAGCAGCTCGCCGTAATCTGCGGCTAGGGCTCGCGGATCCCAAGCTCGTCGAGACGGCGTAACATCTCAGCGGGCTCGCTGTAGACGCGGTAGGCGCCGGCGAGCTCGAGCTCGTTGCGCCCGTAGCCGCCGGAGAGCACGCCGATGCCGAGCGCTCTCGCACGTTGTGCGGCGAGCAGATCCCAAATACTGTCGCCGACGACGAACGACGTTTCGATTGCGGCGCCCAAACGCTCGGCTGCGAGCAAGAAGAGGTCGGGATTCGGCTTCGCGTACGAAACCTCGTCGCGCGTCACGACGGGAACACCCGCCGGTACCTGCAACAGCGAGAGCGTGCGTTCCGCGATCGCTCTTCCGCCGCTCGTTGCGATTGCCCACGGTACTTTCGTGCGGGTGAGCTCCGAGAGGAGCTCCTGCGCGCCCGGCAATGGCCGCACGTGCTGGATTCGACGCAGATAGGCCTGCGCGTGCGCCCGAACGAGGCGTTGTTGAGTCGCGGCGTCGACGCTGCGCCCGATCTCGCGCGCCAGCGCGCGAACGAAGAGTCCGCCGCTCATGCCGATACGGCGATGGATGCGCCAGATCGGCAAGTCGATTCCCTCCTCAAGTAGTGCTTCGTGCCAGGCAGAGACGTGCTGATAGACGCTATCGACGAGCGTCCCGTCGAGGTCGAAGAGAATGGCGGGAATGCTGGATCTCATCGGTTTTCCTTCCTCAGTGCTCAGGCGAGCGCAACGCGTTCGAAGATCGAGCGAAACTCGTCGGGTGGTACGTTCGTCTGTGCGCTCAGTGCGTGTAGGCGCTGCTCGTCGCTGAAGTCGATCGGCTCGAGGCGCACCATGTAGTCGCGGGCAACGCGGTAGGCCTCCGTCGTCGTGTCGACGCGGCGCGTGCGAATGCGTCCGGTGCGCGGGTCGAGCAAATCGGCAAGCGCCACGGGCTGCACCTTGCCGCCGGAGAGCGCGATGAGCGCGCCGCTGCCGCCCTCGATCAGATAGCGTACGGCGCCGTAGCCGAGCGTGCGCGTGTAGTCGACATCGAAGGGCACCGGTTTGGCGCAGCGCAGCTCGTACCCGATGTCCTTGGTATGCACGATGGAGTCGACGCCGATCTCTTTGAGGCGCTCCCGCATGCTGTCCCGCAGGACGGTGCCGAGGGGAATATCGGCGAGGCGAACGTTGCCGAAGGAGTCACGCTCGACGGGCGCAGTGAACGCGTCCTGATCGAGCAACTCGACGATGCCTTCTGCAACGACCGCGATGCCGTGCCGGCGTCCGACAACGCGGCGCTTGACGATCGCACCGACGATCGTGTCGACAACGAGCTGGAGGTCGGCGCGATCGGGAAACTCTTCGGGAAGCACGGCGAGCGTCGAGCCGGCGGCCTTGCACATTCCGAGCGCAAGCGCGCCCGATTTGCGTCCCATGCAGACGACCACGTACCAGCGCTCGGTCGTGCGCGCATCCTCCATGAGGCTCTCGAGAATGCCGGCGCCCACCGAACGCGCCGTCTCGAAACCGAAGGTTGGAGCGTTATCGGGAAGCGGAAGATCGTTATCGATCGTCTTGGGAACGGTCGCGACACCGACGCGCCCGCGCATGCGCTCCGCGATCTTCGCGGCCCCGAACGTCGTGTCGTCGCCGCCGACGCACACGAGATACCGAATATCTAAGGATGCAAGCGCCGCGATGCAACGATCGAGCGTCGCCTCGTCCCTGGCGGGATTCGTCCGGGAGGTTCGCAGGATCGATCCGCCGGAGGTGTGGATGCGCGAGACATCATCGAAGGTGAGCTCGATGGTCTTCGGCTCACGACCGGCTGCAAGATCGCGGTACCCGTCGTAAATGCCGACGATCCGCAGCCCGCATTTGAAGCCCTCCATCGCGGCCGCCGCAATGACACCGTTGATGCCGGGCGCCGGCCCGCCGCCGACGAGGATCGCGAGAGTCTCGCTCATGCCGACGAGTCCGACGGTCTTCTCACGACGGCCTGCCGAAGGAGCGCTCTCGCGTAGCCGTAACTAGGAGCAGCGCGATGAAACCTGTTGACGTCGTTGGAATCGGCAGTTGCACGGTCGATTACTTTGCCATCGTGCCGCGCCTGCTGGGAAACGAGGAGAAGGTCAACGTCACGCAGACCGAGATCCACGCGGGCGGCGTCACTGCAAACAACCTGACGCAGGTGGCGCGGCTCGGAGCCAGCGCCGGATGGCTGGGATTGCTTGGAGAAGACGACGACGCGCGCATCATTCGCGATGCCTTCGTGCAGGACGGCATGGATCTCTCGGGCATCGAGATCGTCAAGAACGGGCGTTCCTCACAAACGTGGATTCCCGTCGATGCTCGCGGCGAGCGCTGCATCTACATGTTCCCCAACTCCAGCGGCCTCATTACCGCCGAGCAGGTCCGCACGCGTTTTGCCGGCCACATCCGTGCCGCAAAGCACTTTCATACCGAGGCATCGCAGTTGCCTATCTCGCCGTGCGCGACCGCGATGGCGATTGCACGAGAAGCGGACGTTCGCGTGTTCTTCGACCTCGACGTTCCACCGAGTTTCTTCGTCGAGGCGAGGCTTGGAACGCACGAGGAGCTCGTCTCCGCACTGCGGTTCGTCGACGTTCTCAAGCCGTGTAAAGCGGCGGCGCTCGAGCTGACCGGCGAGACCGATCCGCGCGCGACAGCGAAGAAGCTCCTCGCGCTCGGGCCGCGCGTCGTCGCCGTGACCCTCGGCGCCGATGGTTGCCTCATCGCGAGCAGAGAGGAGCACTGCCAGGTCGACGCCTTCACCGTGCACGTCATCGACACGACGGGTGCGGGCGACGCGTTCATGGGCGGCCTCTCCTTCGCGCTGCTCCAAGGCTGGGATTTTGAGCGCGTCGGACGTTTCGCCAACGCATGTGCGGCGCTCTGCTGCACGGCTGTCGGCGCGCGTGCGATGTCGAAGCGCCCGGAAGTGGAAGCGTTCATCGAGCAACATGTTCGTTCCGCATAGCTTCGCGCTCGCTATCGCGATGATGATCGCCACGGCGATCTGCTGGGGCTCGTTTGCCAACACATTCAAGAGCATCCGCAATCGCCGCTGGGAGCTCTACTATTGGGATTATGCGGTCGGCATCTTCGTCATGGCTCTGGTCTATGCGTTCACGCTCGGCAGCAGCGGGCATAACGGCTCGAGCTTCCTGGAGAACCTTCGCAGCGCCGATCTGTCGAACGTCGGCTGGGCGCTCCTCGCCGGCATCATCTTCAACTTGGCAAATGTCTTGCTCATCGCCGGAATCGACATGGCGGGCCTCGCCGTAGCCTTTCCGGTTTCGATCGGGATCGCGCTCGTGGTCGGCGTTATCTTGAGCTACGCGTTGCAGCCTCTCGGCAACGTGGCAATGCTCGGCGGCGGCGTCGCATGCGCGCTCATAGCGGTATTCTTTGACGGACGGGCGTACGCGGGGCTCGGTGCGCGGCAGGTCTCGAGCAAGAGCATCGTCGTCTGCGTGGTCTCAGGCGTTCTCATGGGACTTTGGGCGCCGTTCTCGACGCGCGCCCTCACGCACGGACATCCACTGACGCCGTACGGTGCCGTCGTTTTCTTGACGCTCGGCGCGCTCCTTTCGTGCTTCGTATGGAACGTCTACTTCAT
>JASHTE010000327.1 GCA_030040695.1 Vulcanimicrobiota bacterium
GCGGCTGCGCCCGCTGAGAGGCCGTGAATCCTCAGTGGCTCGCCGATAATCTCGCCGACGGTCATCCGCGGGTTCAGGCTCGCAAAAGGATCCTGAAAGATGATCTGCATCTCTCGCCGCAGTATGCGCACTGCGGCGTTCGGCAGTCCCGTGATGTTGTGCCCTTTGAAGAACACACTGCCCTTGGATGGAGGGAGGAGACGCAGGATGAGGCGCCCCACGGTGGTCTTGCCGGAGCCGGATTCACCGACGAGCCCGAGCGTTTCGCCGGCTTGAATCTGCAGGTCGACGCCGTCGACAGCGTGCACGTCGGCGACGTGGCGAGAGAAGAGACCGGCGCGGATGGGGAAGTACTTGTAGAGTCCCTTCACCTCGACGAGGGGAGAGCCGTTTTCGCTCATGTTGCCAGCGGCGCGCTGTGGACGTCGACGGGCCGCTCGGTTTTTGCGCGTTCGTCGTAGAGTACGCAGCGCGCAACGTGTCGCTCGCCAAAATCATAGAGCGCCACCGGTTCGTGGCAGATCGGCATGCGGTAGGCGCAGCGCGGTGCGAACGCGCAGCCCGCGGGAAGATTGAGGAGGTTCGGCGGCTGCCCCTCGATCGGCACGAGACGCTTGCGTTCTCGGCGGTCGAGGCGTGGAAGGGATGCGAGAAGCCCCTGCGTGTACGGCATGCGTGGCTCTTCGAAGATCTGCGCCGCGCTTCCGTATTCGACAAGGTTTCCGCCATACATCACGAGGACGTTACGGCACACCTCCGCAACGACGCCGAGGTCGTGCGTAATGAGAACGATCGCCGTCCCGGTGTCACGCTGGATCTCGTTCATGAGCTCGAGGATCTGCGCCTGAATGGTCACGTCGAGCGCCGTCGTCGGCTCATCGGCGATGAGCAGCTCCGGGTTGCAGGAGAGTGCCATCGCGATCATCACGCGCTGTCGCATGCCGCCGGAGAACTGGTGCGGGTACTCGTCGAGGCGCCCCGCCGCGTCGGGGACGCGCACTTGCTCGAGCATCTCGACGGCGCGGCGGCGCGCCGCAGCGCGGTTCATCCCCAGGTGCAGGCGAACGGCTTCGGCGATTTGCTCGCCGATCGTGAGTACCGGGTTGAGCGACGTCATCGGATCCTGAAAGATCATCGCGATGCGCCGGCCGCGAACGCCGCGCATCTCCGCCTCGCTCTTGTGTAACAGATCTTCGCCAGAGAAGGTGACGACGTCGGCGCTCGTTCGCGCGCTCCTCGGCAGAAGACGCATGACCGAGAGCGCCGTCACCGATTTTCCCGAACCCGACTCGCCCACGATGCCGAGCGTCTCGCCCGCCTCGAGCGAGAACGAGAGCCCGTTCACTGCCGTGACAGGTCCGTCCTCAGTCTTGAACGTTGTCCTGAGGTTTTGAACGTCGAGCAGCGTCGCCAGGGGCTAGATCCCCGTGATCGTCAAGATGAACGCGGTGACTACGAACCCCACCGCGACCATTCCGGTGAGACGCTTCAACTGCTCTTCGGCTCCGATCCGTCCGCGATACGCGGACTCGACGCGACCGCCGATCGTTCCGGAGAGCCCCTCTTGCTTCGTCGTCTGGACGGCGAGCAGTACGACGAGCAGGATACAGCACAGCACGAAGATGCCGGCGACCGCGTGCGTGAGCCACGACGCATGAAGCTGCCACCAGGTCGGGACCATCTGCGCCGCTTGCGGTGGGGGCGTCTGGAATCCGGGCACGAGCGTGTGAAGTGGCGCAGGCACGCCGGCGTGCGTCGCAGGGTGTGGGCTCAACTCTACTTATCCTTCTAACGAAGCTGCAGGGGTCACGGTGCCTCGTACGCTCTTTCTCTCTCGCATCGCCGACGCAATCCGTTCGGCGAGCAGCTCGGCGGAAAGGCCGAACTTCGCGCGCTGCTTCGGTTGCGCGTCGTGCTGAACGAGCACATCCGGCGTTCCGACGCGATCGATACGAAGCGCGATCCCGTGATCCGAGGCCCACTCTACGACCGCCGAGCCGAATCCGCCTGCGAGCGAATGCTCCTCGAGCGTTATGAGGCTGGCGTGCGTGCTTGCAAGCTCTTCGAGAAGAGCTCCGTCGAGCGGCCGAGCGAAGCGAGCGTTGACGATCGTCGGCAGGCGCCCGTCGTGACCGCGCAACGTCGAGAGCAGTTCGTAGGCGTCGAGAGCGACCTCGCACGTGTTACCGAGCGCGATGACGGCGACGCCTTCACCGCGGCGCAGCACCTGCGCCTTGCCGTGCTCTACGGGAGTGATTTCATCGGTGTGGCGGCCACTCGTCGAACCTTTCGGATAGCGAATCGCCGCGGGGCGATCGAGCGAAAGAGCGTGCTCGAGCATCGGCAGGAGCTCCTCTTCGCATCGCGGCGCCATGACGGTCATCCCCGGTAGCGTGCGCAAGTAGGCAATATCGTAGAGGCCCATGTGCGTCGGGCCATCGTCGCCGGCAAACCCCGCCCGATCCATGCAAAAGACGACGGGCAGCTCTTGCACGCAGACGTCGTGCACGATTTGGTCGTAGGCGCGCTGTAAGAAGGTCGAGTAGATTGCGCAGACCGGCTTTAGCCCCACAGCAGCGGCGCCGGCTGCGAAGCAGACTGCATGCGCCTCTGCGATGCCGACGTCGAAGAAGCGCTCGGGAAACTTCTTTCCGAACTTCGCGAGCTTCGTTCCGTCGGGCATTGCCGCCGTGATGCCGATGACGCGAGCGTCCTTTGCCGCAACGGTGTTCATAGCCTCGGCAAATGTATCGGAGAACGTCGGCCGCGCGTTCGGCTTCACTTCCAGCTTGCCGTTCTCGACGTCGAATGCCCCGCAGCCGTGGAAGGTGCGCGAATCTTTCTCTGCAGGCTCGTACCCCTTGCCCTTCAACGTGCGAACGTGGAGCAGCACGGGCCCCTCGATGCCCTTCGCCGCCTCGATCGCTTCGACGAGCACATCGATATTGTGTCCGTCGATCGGACCCATATACCGGAAGCCGAGCTCTTCGAAGATCACCGTCGTCTTCTCGACCGGAGAGACGAAATGCATCGCGCCCATCTCCGCTGCCTGGAGTGCCTTGCCGGCGATGCGGCCGACGCCGAACGGCACGCGCCGGAGCACGTCCTTCGCCTTCTCGCGGGCAGCGTTGGCAAGCCGCTTGCTCCGCAGGATCGAAAGATAGGATGCGATCGATCCGACGTTCGGAGCGATCGACATCTCGTTGTCGTTCAAGACGACGATGAAGTTCGAACCGAGCTGGCCGGCGTTGTTGATCGCCTCGTAGGCGAGGCCGCCGGTAAGCGCACCGTCACCGAGCACCGCCACGATCGTCTCGTCGCGTCCGGCGAGATCGCGGGCGATCGCCATCCCGAGTGCCGAAGAGACGCTCGTCGAGGCGTGCCCCGCGCCGAAGACGTCATACGGCGACTCGCTGCGCATCGAGAAACCGGAGATGCCACCGCCTTGGCGTAACGTGTGGAAGCGATCTCGCCGCCCGGTGAGAATCTTGTGCACGTACGATTGGTGGCTCACGTCCCAGACGATCTTGTCGGGCGGAATGTCGAGGACGCGATGCAGTGCTAGCGTCAACTCGACGACGCCGAGGTTCGGCGCCAAGTGTCCGCCGTTGCGCGAGCACGTCACCACGAGCATATCGCGGATCTCGCGCGCAAGGACGTCAAGCTCGGCACGCGGGAGTGCCTTTACGTCGGCAGGCGACTCGACTCTCTCGATGACCATCGCGGCTGCTTCACAATGTCCCCGCCCCGCCCCTTCGCGGGCACTCTCCTGAGAGGACATACTGCTTCCTTCCCGGGAAGGGGTCGTCGTGAGGCCTGATCCAAGCGCCCCCGTCGTCCTTCCGATAAAGAACCGGCGAATTTGGCGCGATCTCGCCCGCATACTCTCGACGATCTTCAATCCGTTC
>JASHTE010000328.1 GCA_030040695.1 Vulcanimicrobiota bacterium
CGTCTCCACAGGCCATCCACAAGGCGCTCCACCGAGCGGCGCCGCAGAGTCGCCGCACGGACATGAGCGTCGCGAATCTTCAGGCAATCGATCGCATCCCGCCGCACAATCTCGAAGCGGAGATGGGCGTCATCGGATCGGTGCTCGTCGATCGTGAGATGATGGCAGTGGTCGGCGAGATCGTCAAGGCCTCGGATTTTTATGCGCACGTCCACGAGACGATCTTCGCCGCCCTTCAAGATCTGTTCGATCGGGGCGAGCCGATGGACAAGATCGCCGTCGCGGAGGAGCTGCGACGACGCGACGCGCTCGAACGCGTCGGCGGCCTATCGTACTTGAATGCGCTCATGGACACGGTGCAGACTGCAGCGTCGGCGTCGTACTACGCGCGCATCGTCCGCGAGAAGTCGGTCCTTCGTGCGCTCATCCACGCGGGAAGCGAGATCGGACGGCTCGGTTACGAGGCCGAAGAGGACGTCGAGGACGCGCTCGACCGTTCGCAGCAGATCGTCTACGAGATCAGCGAGCATCGAGGCCACGCTGCCTTCATGCCGGTGAAGCACCTCATGAAAGATGCGTTCGACTACATCGATCGCCTCTACCACATGCACGGGGACCGCACCGGACTCACCGCCGGATTCCGGGATATCGACGAGATGACGACCGGCTTTCAGCCCGGGAACTTCATCATCGTCGCGGCCCGGCCCGGAATGGGAAAGACCTCCTTTGCGCTCAACATGGCCGTCGCCGCCGCCCGCGAAGCCTCGCAGCCGGTCGCTTTCTTCTCGCTCGAGATGTCGAACAACGAGATCTTGCAGCGCCTCATCTGTGCCGAGGCGCGCCTCTCGATGCACGACCTTCGGCGCGGCAACATCAAAACGCACCAGTGGGAAGACATTTCACGAGCGATGGGTGTGCTCAATGACCTACCGATCTACCTCGACGACTCGGGCGCACTCACCGTCAACGAGCTACGTGCTCGAGCGAGGCGCCTCAAGGTGACGCAGGGGCTCGCCGCGATCTTCATCGATTACCTGCAACTCCTGCGCCCCGGCGCGCTCTCGCGAAACGCGAATCGCAACGAGGAGCTCTCCGAGGTCTGCCGCACGCTCAAGGTCACGGCGAAGGACCTCGACGTCCCCATCATCGCCTGCGCGCAGCTCAATCGCGGTGTCGAGACGCGCAACGACAAGCGCCCGATGCTCGCAGACTTGAGAGATTCGGGCAGCCTGGAGCAAGAGTCCGACGTCGTCGCGTTCCTCTATCGCGACGGGTACTACAATCCGGAAGGACCCGATCCAACCGCAACCGAGTTCATCATCGCCAAGCATCGCAACGGTCCGACAGGAACGGTGAAGTTACGCTTCGAGAAGGAGTTCACGCTCTACGTTCCCTACGCGGACGAATCGCGCTACCCCGCACCGTAAGCGCTAGGTCGCGCGCAGCTCGGCGAAGAATTCGAGAGCGCTGTCGCGCAAGACGTCCAACAGGCGTCCGAAGTGCGGCCGAATCTCCTCCGGTGTGGCGACGCACAATTCGATGGTGAAGAGCACGTCGTTCTCCTCTTCCCAAAGCGCTGCCTTCACGAACTTCTTGCGTGCATTGAGCGCGTTCATCGTGCGCATCACGCGCTCGCGATCCGCTCCCTCCGGCAGCGACCAGCCGGAGCCGACCATGACGAAGTTTGGGTCGTCACGGTAGCTGACGATGAAGTAGCGGTCACCCTCGCTCTTGAAGGCGATACGCAGCGCGTCGTCGTCGTCGTCGCGCGTCGAGAGAAGCCCCTCCTCCTCGAGTGCGAGTTCGAGCGGTGCAAGCCGATCGGTGTCCACGAGACGCCCTAACTACCGCGCGTCAGTGATTTGATGAATTTGTTCGCCGCGGCTCGGCTCTCGCTCCGGTTGAGGATGCGCTCAAGCGCAGCGACGCCCCCCTCCCGGACGCGCGCGACGTTTACCCAAAGGTCGCGTTGGAACTCCTGGAGCGGTGTCTTCTCGAGGACGAGCGTGACGACGAAGTTCTTGCCGTTCGAAGCGAGGAGAAAGCGTACGTTGCCGAGGTCTTTCGCCGTCTCTTGGAGCGCGATCGCGTTCTGAGCGCGCTCGCGCGCCCATGGCGGGATCTCGTAGGCGGTGGCGACGTCGAAGCCGGGGGGATCGCCTTCGCGCACGCCGACCGAGAAGACGTAACCGCGGCTGCGAAAGAGGAGCTCGACGGCATCGCTGCCCTCTCTTGGCGGCCCGATTTCGACACGATGTCCTTCGTTCTCGATGTAGCGTGCCAGGTCGTCGCGCGTCATGCGCGCTCGGCTTCGGGTTCGCCGATGCCCTGTGCACGATAGGAGCGCGTGAGTGTGACGTAGTTTCCAGCAGCGATTTCGATCCAGTGTGCCGCGTCTCCGTCGAGCGGTTTCTTCACCTTCGCAGGTGCGCCGGCCGCGACGACGCGCGCGGGGATTGTGTCGTTGGCCGAGACGACGCTACCGGCGGCGACGAGCGCGCCGTCGCCGACGCTTGCTCCGTTGAGCACGACAGCGTTGCTGCCGATGAGGGCATGATCGCCGATCGTACAGTCCTCCATGACGGCAGCGTGCCCGATCGTGACGTCGCTGCCGATAATCGTGCTGCAACCGGGGCTGACATGGATGACGGCGTTATCCTGTACCGATGTTCGAGCGCCGACGCGAATCGGCCCATTGTCACCGCGGAGAACCGTGCCGAACCAAACGGAGGATTCCTCGCCGATTTCGACGTCGCCGATCAAGGTAGCTGTAGGAGCGATGAAAGCCGATGGGTGCACTCGCGGGTATTTCCCGCGGTACTCGCAGAGCATCCCTAAGGCTGCTGCAACTCCCGGACGCTCTCCTTCGCGAACTGCGCGACTTCGGGACTCAGTGACTGCTCCGCCGCCATAAACTGCTGGAGGGCGAGATCGCGGCGCCCTTCGCGGCGGTAGAGGAGGCCGAGCATATAGTGAAGCCGCCCATCATCCGGTGCGACGCTCAGCCCTTTCAGAGCGGCATCTTGCGCATCCGCGATCAGGCCGTGCTCTTCATCCTCGAACGAGATCCCGAGGTACGCGTCAGAGTCGTACGGCCAGACGTATAGTGCTTGCTGGTAATAGTCGATTGCCGCCTGCCACTGGCCGCGGTCGTCCGCGAGCCGGCCGAGACCGATCAGTGCCTCCGGCGCCTCGGGAATGAGGCGATGCGCATGCTCGAATGCCGCCTGCGCCTCGTCGTAATCCTTCTCGCTGATCCCCAACTCACCGAGTGCGTAGAGGCAACCGTAATTTGAAGGATCGAGATTGAGACAGCGCGTTAGCGTTTGCTCTGCGCTTGCATTGGCGCCCTCGGCGATCTCCGAGAGGCTGAGTCCTTCTAACGCTTCAAGAGAGTTCGGATCGAGCGCTGCCGCGCGCTGGAACTCGAGCGCCGCGTCGCGTGGAAGATAGAGCGCGCCGAAGAGCTGCGCCGCTTCGAGCTGCGCCTCGAGATCGGCCGGGTGGTCATCGGCGTATTGGCGCATCTGCTCGCTAAATGCGTCGAGGTCTCCCTTGTGTGCATGGAGCAGGACGAGGTAGTAGACGGAGTCGACGTTCGGCAGGCTCTGCTCGAACTGCGCGATCGCATCGTCCGTCCGGCCCTCCAGCGCGTACAGCCTGCCGAGGCTGTTGTGCAGGTCTCTGCTCATCGGATACTCGGAGAGCAGCTCCGTGTAGAGTGACTGCGCGTCGTGTAGATCTCCGGTGCTGACGTAGAGGTCGCCGAGAAACTGCTGAATGCCGGTTTCCTCGGGATGATTCATCAAGTAGCGCTCGAGCTCGACAACCGCGCCGTGGATGTCGTGCGCGTCGATATGATCGCGCGCAATGCGGATGGCATCGTTGGGATCGGAGATCGTCGAGATCGCGGCATCCGGCTGAAAGATGTTCAGACCGTCGTCGGCAAGTGCGGCGGCGGCACACCACGTCATCGCTCCCGCCAGGACGGCCAGAGCAAGAAGCGGGGGGGCCGGCTTCATAAGTAGGAACGTTCTGCGCGGCGAAGGATCACCCATGCATCGCCACCGGACCCCCCTGCGGGGGGTAAAGGCTGTTCCACACCCCAAGCCCGCCGAGCCGGGATACTCTGCCGTGAACTACGAGTACGCCGGCCGGGAGGGAAGCATCCACGAGGTGGTCGAGATCTCCGGGCGCTCGTTGGCAAAGGTGGGATTCAAGGACCGCCGGATCGTCTACTATTACCTCGAGGATCTGGAGCTTGATTCCGAGGCGCCGCGCGGGACGTTCCATGACCCCTCACCGTAGCAGGAAGAGCGCTTGGCGTCTTGCACAAACGGACACAAAACGTGCGCCGACGTAGCTCAGTTGGTAGAGCAGCGGTTTCGTAAACCGCAGGTCATCGGTTCGAGTCCGATCGTCGGCTAATGTTATCGGGGCTCGTTGCCCACGCAGAGGATTAGCGGCCCTCGTTTACCGGAACGTGACACGCGACATTGTGTCGCTCGAAATACCTTTGGTGATAGGCTTCGGCCGGCCAGAAGCGGGCTGCGGGCGCAAGCTGCGTCGCGATCGGCTTCGCAGAGCGACGCTGCTCGCGCTCGAGTGAGGCGCGCGCAGCAGCCTCCTGCTCCGGCGAACGATAGAAGATCGCGCTACGGTACTGCGTGCCAACGTCGGGACCTTGTCGATTCATCTGCGTTGGGTCGTGCATTTTCCAGAAGACCTCGAGCAGATGGTCGTACGAAACCACCGCCGGGTCGAAGGTGACCAGCACGGCCTCTGCGTGTCCAGTCCTGTCGCTGCAGACCTGTTCGTACGTCGGATTCTCTGTGTGCCCTCCCGTATAGCCGACGACCACGTCGAGCACCCCGGGCACTTGGCGGAATGCGGCCTCGACGCCCCAGAAGCACCCAGCCGCAAAGATTGCGCTCTCGCTCATACTCCCTCCAACACATCGTTCGCCAAAACGTCTTCGACGGTTTCGCGGCGCGCAAGCACGTATTCCCTTCCGCCGGCGACGCCGACGACCGCGGGACGGGCGA
>JASHTE010000329.1 GCA_030040695.1 Vulcanimicrobiota bacterium
CTCGGAGTGGTCGTCGATTGGGATGACTTCCAACCGATCGCGCGGATAGTCTGCGGCGAGCACGGCCTCGAGCAAGGTTGCCGCCACCGCGCTCTCGTTGTGCATCGGCACCAAAACGGAGATCGGCGGAAGGTCGTCGCCGTAGAGGTCCTGGTAGTATGGCCGCTGACGCTTGTTCATGCGACAGAACGTAAAGTACCAGTGGCGCGCTGCATAGACGATCATGACGCAGACGACGACGAGCACGTACGCGTGGAGGACGGCTACAACCACGCCCATGCCTCCGGGTCGCGGCTGAGGCGCAGGCTCAAACGCTCGAGGAAGAGTGAGTAGATACCGATGATCGGGAGCACGTCGAGGAGCGGACCGTAGAGCAAGTACATCGCCGCCATCAGGAGCGGGCCGGTGTGCGAGAGCACGGCAATGAAGGCAGCATATCGAGCGAAACTGAGCACGATCTCGTAGAGCGCGCACGAGAGCACGAGGCTCGCGCTCGCAAGGGGCGGGAAGGGAAAGAGCATCGCCATCAGCCCGACGATCGGCGGCACGAGCAGCCAAGTGGTGATCGCCGTGCGCAGCATGAGCGTCGAGAACGCGCCCGCCGAATAGCCGAGATGGCCCGCGAACAGAAGATACGTCGCTTCGGAGCAGACGATCAGCAGGTTGAAGTTGATGAAGTAGCGCAGCGGCGCTTCAATGCGGCGCAGGAGCGTCGAGATCGTCACGATCGCGAGGAGGCAGCCGATGATGCAGAGCACGAGCTGTTGCCACGGATGCGGCGGCATCGTGAAGAGCAGCGGCGTCGAGCTCGTCCACAGATAACGGTCGCTCCCGGTCGTCACGTTCACGCCGGTCAGTTGCAGCAGCGAACCGTCGACGCTCGTGAGCAGATGGACGAGCGGGTTCGCGGCGAGCGCAATGAGCGCCGTGCAAACGAACGCCGCCACAACGGCAACGATGCCGCCGGCGCGGGAACGCGGAAGCGTACGGTACGAGCGATGCGGCGAAATCGCCCGACCAATAACGGTAGCCACCGCACAGGGTATCGGTTAACCGGCGTGCCGTGGAGCTTGAGGTTAACAGAACCTTATCAGAGCGTAATCCTTAGGCCGAAGTCAGGCGAGGAGTTCTCGGCAGCCGAGGTCGTCGACGGCGACGAGAGCCCGGTTGAGGCGCTTCTCCCAGAAGGGCCTCTCCATATCGCTGTCAGCTTGCCAAATAGGAATCGTTATCTGCCACAACGCGGCAAAACGATAGTCGTCGTCGAGTGCGCGCCTGTCATAACCGCGCACACCGTAATTCAGAAGTGCCGCGTGGTACTCATCCAAAAGCCTTGGCTCGAGCGCGCGACGATAGCGCGGCTGCCAGTGGAGGATCATCATATAAGCGAGATCCATAGCTGCGACCAGGATCGTCCAGCCCTCCCAGTCGACCATCCGAACGTCGTCGCCGCCGTTTCGCGGCAGGAGGAAATTCCACGAGTGCGCGTCGCCGTGGATGACGGTCAGATTGCGATGCGAGTGGTAACGCTCGTAGAGCCGGGGTGCGGCAGAGATGAATTTTTGGTACAGCTCCCGCTGACTCGTCGTCAGTGCATCGTCAAAACGATCAGCCAAACGCGCTAGTGCGCCTGAGAAGTGCGAGAGAAAGTCAGGCATGCCGTCCGGGTCGAGCCAGCTTCCAATCGAGCGCCCGAGACGAGGGTCGTCCCACCATGCGGCGTGAAACCGCGCGAGGGCCCGCACCGCCTGTACGCTCTCCCCGAGGCCAGGTGGCGCCCCTACTTTCGGGCTCGAGTGAGAGTCTTCGAGATCCTCGAGCACGAGATGCCACGCCTTTGTTGCATCGTCCCACGACGCATCGAAGCAACGCGGCGCTGCATCGTAGGACATCGCCGCGGCCACGGATTCGTAGAATGCGACTTCCTCGCGCCCTTCGTTTCGTGGGGTCTGCGCAAACTTGGGTAGACCCGACTTCACGAAAAGCGTAGCAGGGGCGTCGGCGGCGTCACCGTCGTACGCCACGCGTAGGCGACGGACGAGAGCAGTAATGGTCTCTCGCGTCTCGAGAACGTCGACTCGGCGGACGCTGCTCGCCGAAAGCAGACCGCGGCGGCGCAGCATGGCCGTAAGGCGCTCAGGCTCCAACAGCTTCAGTCGGCCTGCGGCTTCAGCCTAAAATAGAGAACGTCGTCGTGAACGCTGCCGTCGCGGGCAACGAGCGACTGCGCCAATACGGCCTCGCGACGAAATCCAGCCTTCTCGAGCACACGCATAGCGTTAACGTTAGGCGCGATCACGTGCGCTTGAACGCGGCGCAAGTCGAAATGGCTGAAACCGTACTCGGTAAGAGCGCGTGACGCGTCCGCGGCAATACCACGCCCCCAGACGCGCGACGACAGCCAGCAGTGCAGCTCCGCGACCCCGGCACGCTCTTCGGCGAGGAGTTCGAGTGTGACAACGCCGCAGAGGGCACCCTCGAGCTCAATCACCACGCTCACGGTCCGCGGTCGTGACGGGAGAGACGCGAGCCACTCGACGGCATTCTCGCGCGTGTAGGGATACGGAAATCGCGGCGACACGTAGCGCGCAACCGCCGCGTCGTTCGCGATGCTGACGAGCCCGTCAGCATCATCGGAGCGGGGGCTGCGAAGGACACAGGTGGCCGTCTCAATTCGCACGTCAGGCACTGCGCGTGGCCTCTCGGAGGACGGAAACCATCCGCCCCATGTCCCCCTCATCATAACGCTGATCGCACGGAAGCGTCATTATCTCTGCCGACATCCTGTGGCTCTGCTCGAACTCGCGGGGGACGACCCCCTCAAGCGGCCAATGGATCGGCGGATATATCTCGTGCTCGAACAGCGCTCGTCGTACCTCGTCGCGATCTTGAACCAGAACCGGAAAGCCTAGTGGCACGACCTCCGCCGGGCGATGGGGAAACAGCGCGATATCCGGTAGGGCCTCGGCCAGGAAATCATAGTTTGCTTTTCGACGGCTCCTGATCTCCTCGTAGTCGACGCAGTGCAGCAAGAGAGTCCTGGAAAACTCGCTCATGCGAAAATTGCCCACAGGAGCCTCCGACTCAACTACCCTGAAGAGATCGAACCACTGGTGCTCTCCGCCGTGCCTGTCGAATTCTCGTCGCAAGAGCGAGGCGTTGAGCGCTCTG
>JASHTE010000330.1 GCA_030040695.1 Vulcanimicrobiota bacterium
GCTAGCTCGCCAGGGGTCTTCGCACCGGTAAGGTTCGCGCGCGTGTTCGCCTGCAGCAGCATCGCCCCGTAGCTCGCCAACGCCGACGCACGCACCGCAGGCACGCCGTCACGCCGGAGCAGCCTCTCGAGCTCCTCTTTCATGCCATATTTATGGCATTGTCCCGCTGCCCCAGGCGATGGAGCCAAACGCTGAGGATCGCAACGTCGGAGGGAGTGACGCCGGGAATGCGTCCCGCCGTGCCGAGCGTGCGCGGTCGTTGCGCCGACAGCTTTTCGCGGGCCTCGAGCGACAGCGCACCGATCTTGCGATAGTCGAAGGACTCCGGAATCTCTTCTGCTTCGACTCTCCGCGCGCGCTCGATCGCCAGCCGCTCGCGTTGCGCATACCCGGCGAGCTTGATCTCGATCGCTACGCGTTCACCGGTCTCTTCGTCGAGCCGCGGGTCGAACGAATCTGCGACGTGCGCAAACCGCGTCTCCGGACGACGCAATTGCTGCGCGATGCGCTCGCGTTCCGCGTACGCAAGCGCCCGCATCAGCGCCTCGCGACGCCGCTCGAAGGCCTCCCACGCCTGATCGTCGACGACCCCCATCCGGCGTCCAAGCGGAGTGAGGCGCAGATCGGCGTTGTCGTGACGCAGGAGCAGTCGATGCTCCGCGCGCGAGCTGAGCATCCTGTACGGCTCGTCGACGCCTTTGCTCACGAGATCATCGATCATGACGCCGATGTAGCCTTCGCCGCGCTCAATGCGCATCGCGCTTTTTCCTTGCGCGGCGCGCGCCGCGTTGACTCCCGCGACGATTCCTTGCGCCGCAGCCTCTTCATACCCCGAGGTTCCGTTCAGCTGCCCGCAATGAAACAGCCCCGCAATGCGACGCGTCTCGAGCGTATCGCGCAACTCGGTCGGCGGAACCATGTCGTACTCAACAGCATAGCCGGCGCGCAGCATCGTGCAGGCTTCGAGTCCTGGTAACGTATGCAGCAACTCGATTTGCACTTCGGCGGGAAGTGAGGTCGAGAAACCGCCGACGTAGAGTGTCGGCTCCTCCCAGCCTTCCGGCTCGATGAAGATCTGGTGACTCGGGTTGTGCGCAAACTTGACGACTTTATCTTCGATCGACGGGCAGTAGCGGGGGCCGATGCCGCGTATGAGATCGAGGCCGTAGAGCGGCGAACGATGGAGATTTTCACGGACCAGCCGATGCGTTCGCTCGTTGGTCTCAGTGACGTAGCACGGCAGCTGCTCGCCGGGAAACTCCGCTGCACTGCGGTAGGAGAAACGCAGGCGCTTCTCGCTCGGCGCTTGCAGCTGCATTACGGAATAGTCGACCGACCCCCGAGCGATGCGCGGAGGGGTCCCGGTCTTGAGGCGGCGGGTCGGAAATTCGAGGGTGCGCAAAGCAGCCGAGAGGCCAACCGCCGGCGCCTCCCCGAAGCGGCCTTCGGCCGCGACGACGTCGCCCCGAAAGGTCTTGCCGCCGAGAAAGGTACCGGTCGCGAGCACGACGCGCCGCGCTCGGTAGTGCGATCCATCGCTGCAAATGACACCGCGGACACCAGCCGCGTCGACGATCAGCGCCTCGACCATGCCCCGGACGATCGCGAGGCTAGGCTCGCTTCGCAGTAGCGCTATCGCGGCGCGGTTATACGAGGGTTTATCCATCTGCGCACGGAGCGCGCGGACAGCCGGGCCTTTGCTCTCGTTCAAAAAGCGCGCGTGAAGCGAGCACGCATCGGCGAGCAGCCCCATGGCGCCGCCGAGCGCGTCGATCTCGCGCACGATCTGCCCCTTCGCGCTTCCGCCGATCGAGGGGTTGCACGGTAGGGTGCAGATCTTGTCCGGGTCTCCGGTGACGAGCAGCGTCGAAACGCCGAGTCGCGCCGACGCAAATGCAGCCTCGACGCCCGCGTGACCACCGCCGACGACGATGACCGCTGCCTCGTCTTCTCTCATCTCGCCGAAATTACGGCGAGAGCGTCCAGTCCTCCACCTGACCGAAGTTGTAAAGCATGTTCGGCGCAAAGCCGTGCAGCGACGGGTTGATCGCTTCGAACTCGGTGCGATAGACGAGGAACATCGCGGGAAGCTCGTCGTGCACGCGCTGCTGCATCTCGTCGAAGTCCGCGAAACGCGCTCGCGCCTCCAGTCGCTGTTGCTGCACAGCAAAGGCCGCATCGTAAGGCGCGTCGCACCAGCGCGAGACGTTTGGGCCGTTCGGCGCACGGTTCGCACACGTCCATGGCTCCGATGCCTCCGGATCCAAGCCGCCGTACCAGCCGCCGATCTCGACGTCGAAGCGTCCGTCGTAGAGGATTCCCCCGCTCGCCGGTGGCGCGTAGAGGAGCGCGGGTGTCGCCGGTTCGAGCGTTGCGTCGATGCCGACGGCGTGTAGGTTCGCCTGGACGACCGTCGCGACGGCGCGATAAACGTCTTCGGACGCGTTGAACGAAAGACGCGCGCTCACGCGGCGATTCCCTACGAGCACTCGTGCTCGCGCCGGGTCGTAGGGGTACGCTCGAATCTCAGCATCATGCTCGGGAAAGAGCGGCGGGACCTCCGTCGTCGCGAGCGGACTCGTCCCGCGGTACACGGCGCGCGCGATCGCTGCTCGGTCGACGGCGTAGGCGACGGCTCGGCGAAGGCGCAGATCGCGCATTGCCCCGCCTTGCGTTTGAAACTCGAGGTCGTCGGCTTCGTTACGCGGCACCGCGACGACGGCGATGCCGGGATCGGCACGCGCCTGCGCGAGCTGC
>JASHTE010000331.1 GCA_030040695.1 Vulcanimicrobiota bacterium
ATCGGTGTCGCCCAGCTCGCGCTGCGCAATTACCTCGACGAGGCGACGGCTATGCCGAGGCCGGCGCTGATCCCGCTTCGCGACGGGCTCAATACCGGGATGGAACGCTGCACCGAGCTCCTCGACGAACGGACGAACGCCCCCGCGATGCCGCCCTTGCGCGAGCTCTATCTCGAAGCGGAAAGGCACCTCGCCCAGGCGCACGATCCAGACGCTGACGTCATCCTCACGGAGTGCGATCTCCTCGTTGACGGCACGAACACGATCGGCGAGCTATTGAGCGCGCCACGCATACGCGTTCCACGTCGGGACGAACGCGTTGGGTGAGAAACCGCGCAGCCGCGTACGATACGCGTACACGTACTGGGCGTTGAAGAGATAGATGATCGGAACCTGCGACGCGACGACCCGCGCGATCTCTCCATAGAGCGCTTTGCGTACGCTCTGCGACGTCGCCGTGAGCGCGGCGCGCTCGAGCGCGTCGACTCGTCTGTCGCACCACCTCATGTAGTTCGACGGCGCACCGCAGGAGAGAACGCTCGAGTCGTCCGGATCGGCGCCCATCGTCCACGGAACGTAGGCGAGGTCGTACTTGCCGGTTGCGAGCGTCCCCGTGACGGGAAGGAAGAGCTGCGCGTTGCTGATCGATTTGATCTCGATCTCGATCCCGCGCGCCCGTAGCTCTTGCTGCACCTCGGTTGCGATGCGCACGCCGCTCGCCGTCTCGGGGAAGGCGGCGTAGACGAGGTCGAGCGGCTCGCCGTTTTTGCTCCGCACACCACCGCGTCCTCGGCGCCATCCCGCGCGGTCGAGGAGCGCGTCGGCTCCGCGTGGATCGTACGCCGGTTCACGAACGCCTGGATCGAAAGCCCAGGAGAAGCGCGGCTGCAGCATGTCGGTAACGACGTATCTGCCGAGCGTGATGCGCCGCACGAGGCCGTAGCGATCGATCGACATGGCGATTGCGCGTCGCACGCGCACGTCGTCGAGCGGCGGATGCGCCGTGTTGAACGAGAGGCCCGCGACGACTGCGGTCGGCACGCGGACGAACGCAACGCCGGGCGTTCCCTTCAAGAGGGCCCATTGCACGGGCGCAACGAGATTCCAATCGACCTGCCCTGATTGAAGCAGCAGAAGGTTCGTCGACGGATCTGCGACGATGCGTAGATCGAGGTCGTGCACGTGCGGCGCGCCGCGCCAATAGCGCACGTTCGCAACGAGGTGCAGCCCCTCACCGCGCGACCACGAGACGAAGCGATACGGCCCGTCGACGACCGACGGCGCGCCGTTGAACGGCGCCTGCGCGAGCGACGCCACGTTCCGCAGGACGTGTGCCGGCAAGACGAACTGCGGCGAGAAGCCGTACGAGAAGTACGTCATGACCGCCGGTGCCCAGGCACGCTTCAGATGAAAGATAACCGTGCGAGGATCCGGCGCCCAGGCCCGATCGATGAGATCGTAGCCCTCGTGAGAACGCACGGGGTTACGCGGATCGAGAATCGCGTGGAGCGTGAAGAGCACGTCGGCGCTCGTTACCGGTACGCCGTCGCTCCAGAGCACGTTCTCGCGCAAGCGATAACGAATGGTGCGATCGTCGGGCGAGATGCCGCCGTTGCGACGCGTCGGGATCTGCGCGAGCAACTCCGGGATCGGCCGGCCGCGGCTGTCGAGGTCGATGAACGGCTCGAAGAGCAGCCGGTCCACCTCTGCCTCCACCGTCGCTGCGTCGGGGTGCATGAAGAGCGGATCGAGCGAGGTGGGATCGGACGAGAGATTGAAGCGCACGCTCCCCTCGGGCGGGGCCGCCGAACAGGCGGGTACAAGCGAGAGCAGCGCGCAGAGTTGCGCCAAACAGATCAGGCGTGATACGCTAGGTGTGCCGAACATTTCACCGCCGATTTGCAGAGATTCCCGAATATGATAGCTGTCCCGCCCGAGCTCGACGAGCTCGACCTTCGCCTCCTCGAGGCGCTTCAACGCAACGGACGCGCGACCTTCGCCGAGCTGGGTGGCGTCGTGGGGCTCAAGCCACCCGCCGTGCACGAGCGCGTGAAACGTTTGGAGCAGCGGGGGCATATTCGCAGTTACGGCGCACGCGTCGACGTGCGGCGCCTCGGCTACGCGCTTACTGCCTTCATCAGTTGCTACACGTCGCCCGACTGCGACTACGATGCATTCATGCAACGCCTCTCGGCGATGCCCGAGGTCTGCGAAGTGCACTCCGTCGCGGGCGAAGAGAGCTATCTCTGCAAAGTGGTGACACGCTCGACACAGCATTTGGACGATCTGCTCGCGCGCTTCAAGGCGATGCCCGGAATGGCGCGCACGCGCACGACGATCGTTCTCTCGACGCCCTTCGAACGGGAAGGCATTGCATTTGCATGATGACGCGGACCCAGCTCTGTCGCTTCGGCTCACACCGGGTACTCGAGCCCACCGGCACGCTACCGCAAGCTGCATGGCGGCTCGACGCAACGCCCGTCACACGCGAGAACGAGATCCTCTGCGAGGTCGAGGCGCTCTGCATCGACTCGGCCTCGTTCGCACAGCTTCGCGAGACGTGCGGCGAGGACGCGCGCGCGATCGGAGAGCGCATCCTCGAAATTGTCCGCGAACGCGGTAAGATGCACAATCCCGTTACCGGCTCCGGCGGAATGTTCGTCGGCGGCGTACGCGACGTTGGCGCAGCGCTGCGCGCGCGGACGCCCTTGCATCCTGGCGATCGCATCGCGTCGCTCGTCTCCCTGACCCTGACGCCGCTACGGATCGATGAGATTCTCGCCGTCGATCTGCGTACGGCGCGCGTGCTCGTCCGCGGCACGGCGATCCTCTTCGAGAGCGGCGCGTGGGCGAAGTTGCCCGCCGACCTCGACGATCGCGTCGCGCTCGCTATCTTCGATGTCGCGGGCGCGCCTGCCCAGGTCGCTCGCCTCTGTAGGCGTGGAGAAACGGTGGCCGTCATCGGCGCCGACGGCAAGAGCGGCATGCTCGCGTGCGTTCGGGCGAAGGCGTGCGTGGGCAGCGAAGGCCGCGTGATCGGCGTCGTTCCCGACGCGCGCTCGCGCGGCGCGCAGCTCCTGAGAGAAGAGCGGATCGTCGACGCGCTTGTCGAGGCCGATGCGCGCGACGCGCTAACGCTCCATCGCAGCGTCGAAGCGGCCGTGCCGGAGCTCGGCGATCTCGTCGTGAACTGCGTCAACGTACCCGGCACGGAGCCCGGCTCAATCCTCTGCGCGAAGGAGGGCGGACGAATCTATTTCTTCTCGATGGCGACTTCGTTCACGGCAGCGGCGCTCTGCGCTGAGGGTCTCGGCAAAGACGTCACGATGATCGTCGGCAGCGGCTACGCGCCGAATCACGCCGAAATCGCACTCGAGACATTGTTCATGCGGCCGGCGGTCCTGAAATACTTTCAAGAGGTGTA
>JASHTE010000332.1 GCA_030040695.1 Vulcanimicrobiota bacterium
TCGCTCTACACAACGTTGCGCCAAGCCTATCTCGATTCGCTGACGCGCTACACGAACGACGTCGAAATACTCGGACAGGTTTCGTGGCCGACCTGGAGCCAACAGGTCAGTCAGATTCAGTCTGCGCTCGCGCAGTATCAGGCGAATTGCGGCACGTCCAGCGGTGGAGATTGTGCGTTCAACTACACGCTCGTTGAAGTAACGCCGCGCCCGACGACCTACCTCGAGGATGTGTACGCCGACTGCTGCTACGTCGAGGTAGGCGGCGGTACGAGCAGTACTCCAAAGCAAGATCTCACGCCTATGGAGATCGAGGTCGTTGCGTGCGCGAACGTCCAACCATGGGTCCCGAACTTCTGGCATTGGAACGCCGCGTCGTACCAGGCGGTAGGGCGAGCGTCGGCAACTTCGATCATGGACACGCAAGAGTTCATGTGGGTCGGATCGCTCATCAACCCGACGTCGTCGTCTGACGAAGTCTTTCAGCCACCGGAATATCCCGAGAGCTCAGATGACGAATCGCTGGGCTACTCCGACGACGACGAGTACTACGCGGTCAACTTCGGATACCAGCCGAGTGGCGGCAACTATTACGATGCATCAACGTCGAACGGCACCAACGGCTTCACAACAGAGAACTTCACCTATCCTGGACTCTTGACGTACGACGGCTGGTGGACGGCGATGCGTATACCGCCGATCGCCGGCCGACTCACCTCAGGAACGAGTTATACATGCAGCAGCAACGGTTGAGGGCGCGCCACGGTGAGCGCGGCCAGGCGCTGGCGGAAACAGCGCTCTTCCTCCCGCTTTTTCTGCTCGTGCTCTTCGGTGTCATCTGGGCGGTGCAATCATCCGTCGTCACCGAACGGGCGCAAATGGCGGTTCGCTTCTCTGGGCTCGTCTCCGACGAGGTGAATCCGTACAACCAGTACAGTCTCACGGCACTCTACAACGGCCTTCCGGGAGTCGCATCTTCGGAGACCTATTCGTGCACGTCTCCCGACGACGAAGCGTTTAGCAATAGCGGCTCCTTCCCCGGCCCGACGACGGCGCCGCTCTTTCAGCCTACCGCGTCGCCGAGCGGTTCGTGCACCCAGGGACCGGTCGAACTCTCCGGCGGCACGATGACGGCACCGATGCTCTTCGTCGGGACGCAGTCGTCGGTTACCGCACAAGTCAGCGTGCCGACGTACCTCCAGAAGCTCCTCGGAACGACACAGAGTGTCAGCGCGACGCAGAACTTCTTCGACGGCCCGGACGTACAAACGTTTCTCGCTTGCTACTCGACGCTCGGCTCGGCGGTCATGGAGTCACTCACCTATTACACGCTCAACGCGAGCACGGCCCCGACGCCGCTGCCGCAGTCGCCGAACGAAACGCCGCTCGCCCTCTCGACTCCTTGCTAAAAAATCAACGCGCGTAAATCGTCAGCGGATCGAGGATCACTTGATCCGCCGTTCCGCGCGTGAAGCGCGCAATGATGATGAAGCGCTCGTCGCGCGTTATGAACGGTGCGCGGAGGTGCAGCGACGTCGCACTCTGTGAGACGCTCTGTGTGGCGACCGCCGTACCGTGAGCGTCCTGCAGCGTGATCCAGAAGTTTTGCGGATGCGCCAACAGGAGGAGCGTAAACCGATGCGCAGCGACGACCCGCGACGGAACGACGCGTAACAACTCCGCCGCACTCAGCATCCCCGCCGGAACGCTCGGCGCGGGCGGCGACGTTGCGAGCGCTTTCGGAACGACGACGAGCCCAACCGTCGCACGCGCCTGCGAGTCGCCGCGTGCGACAACGAGCTGCACTTGATACTGCGTCGGCGTGTCCACGGCCGGCGCGATCAACTGCGAGACGCCCGATGCTGAGTACGGCGCCTGTTGCAGCGGGATGCCCGCGCTGCCCGCGAGTGTGACGTTCCCGCCGTCGCCTTTCGCCGAGTAGCGGACTCGCACGGGCGCGCCGGCCGCAACAACAGCCGGGTCGATAGCGAGTCCGGCGATCGATGCGACGCCGCGAACGAGACGCGCAAGTGCCTCTACGGTAACCGAGCGGCGCGCGCTCCCGAACAACCCTGCCACACGGACCGTCACGTGATAGACGCCGGGGCGCGGCGACGTGATGAAGCTGAACGAGCCGCTCCCTGCGGGGACCGTCCCGCTCGTGATCGTCGTCGCGCCAAATAGCACTTCGTAGCGCGCCCGGCCGACGCCGGCAACCGCATAGCTTGCCATGACCGGCGTGCCCGCGAGAACGCGCGTAGGAACCGCGAGGGCGCCCACACGTGGCCTCGCAAAGAGCACTGCAACGGCGCAGGCCCCAAGGAGCAGCGCGATGACCGCGATGAGGGTGGCGGCGCGAACCAGTGGCGGCAACGGAACGTCGGCTTGTGCCGAGGCGCGCACCTCGGAACTCTCCATCTGAAGCTGCAGCATGCGGAGGCGCCACGGGAGCCGCAACGGCGCGACAACAGAGACGGCCGCCGCTGACTGCGGATGAATCACGAAAGAGCCCGACGCGATCGGGACGACGCCCCTCCGAGTGCGGCCCGTCACAGTGCAGAGCAGCGGCTCCTGCGTTTGGTTCACGACGCGCGCCAGAAAATCCGAAGAGAGGAGGCGTTGTTGCGTGCACTCGAGAGCCCCCATGACGACTCGCTGCTCGTCGAGCACTGCAGCAAAGCCGCGTGCCTCGAGGCCAGCGTGCGCAACGGCGGCGGGCGTGCGCGGCACCGGCTCGGGAGCAGCGAACGGTTGCGCCGGCTCGAGTACTTCGCCCGCGATTGGTTCTGGTGGGGGCTCGCGCTTCGGTTTGGGTTTCTCGCCGCGTCGCTTTCGGCGCTCATAGAGCACAACGCCACCGATGATCGCGACGAGCAGCGCGGCGATTCCGAGCGATATCGCTGCTACCTGGAGCCGTTCGTCCTCGATCGGCTTTTCGAACCCGCACGCGAAGGTCGTGCCGCCGACCCTTACGTATGCGGCGCGGCCACCGCTCCCGAAACGCGGAACGTCGAAGAGAAAGCCGATCTCGGCGTGCGGTTCACAGAGGAACTCGCGATCGGTTTGCAAGAGCGCGCTGGAGTTGCGCCGCGTCCCGGGAGCACAGCTGACTGTTTCCTCCGTGTCGTTCACGACGTGCGCGTGCAGGAGAAGGCGGCCGACGTCACGGCGACGCACCGAGATCGTGCAGCGGACTGCGAAAGAGGGCGAAATATCGACGCACTCGCCGGAGGCGGCGGTGCGGAGAGAGGAGACGTCCACCGCCCGTAGTGCCGCCGTTAGCCACTTCCTCCTGGTGCCCCTGACGGACACCACTGCTTTTCGGTTACGAGCAGAGGTGGTGGGGTCCCTGCGCGCTCGACACGGAATGAACGCGCATGCCGCTCATCGTCGTTCCGACGCCGCTCGGAAATCTCCGCGACATCACGTTGCGCGCCCTCGATGACTTGCGCGCATGCGACGTGGTCGTTGCCGAGGACACGAGGGTGGCCCGCAAGCTGCTGTCGGCGCTCGGCCTCCCGGGTAAAGAGATCCTCAGCTATCACGAGCATAGCACCGAGGCGGTCGCGCGGCGCATTCTCGAGCGCGCTCGCAACGAGCGTGTCGCGCTAACGTCCGACGCCGGCATGCCGGCAATTTCCGATCCCGGAAGCGAGCTCATCGCCGCGGCGCGAGAGGCCGGCGTCGTCGTAGAAGTGCTTCCGGGGCCGAGCGCGGCGATCGGTGCGGCGGTCCTCTCCGGCTTTCCACTGCGGCGCTTCCTCTTTGAGGGCTTTCCGCCGCGCACGAGCGCGGCGCGCCGGAGTGCGTTCGAACGGGCCTATGCCTCCGGCATCACGACGATCTGGTACGAATCGCCGCGACGCATCCATGCAACGCTCGCCGACCTCGATCGTGTCGCGCCCGGCGTGCAGGTTTTCCTCGTGCGTGAGTACACGAAGCTTCACGAGCAGCAGCTCCTCGGCACGCCTGCGCACGTTGCGGCGGCGTTGGCGCAGCCCGTGCGCGGCGAGATCGTTCTCGTGCTGAAGGCGAGCGCGCGGCACATATCCGCAGCGCCGACGAGCAACGAGATCGACGAGCGTATCGACGCGATGCTTGCAACGGGCGCCTCGGTCTCCGCAATTGCGAAGTCGCTCGCCGAGCGAGGCTGCGGCACGCGGCGCCATCTCTACGCGCGCGTCAGCGAACGGAAGCGTCTCAGAGGTGCATCTCCCGGAAAACGGTAACGAGAGATCGGTGCGCGCCTACTACGTCACGACGCCGATCTACTACATCAGCGGGAACCCGCATATCGGGCATGCCTACACGACGGTCGTCGCCGACGTCCTCGCGCGCACGGCGCGCACGATGGGTCCCGCCTTCTTCCTCACCGGCACGGACGAGCACGGGCAAAAGGTAGCAAACGCCGCCGCCGCAGCCGGTACGACACCGCAAGAGTGGTGCGACGAGCTCGTGCCGCGCTGGAAAGCACTCTTCGCCACCTACCATGTCTCCTACGACGACTTCATTCGGACGACGGAGCCACGGCACGAGCGCGTCGTGCAGCGCGTCTTCGAGCGTCTGCGCGAGCGCGGCGACGTCTATCTCGGGAAGTACGAGGGCTGGTACTGCGTGTACGACGAGACATTCTGGCTCGAGTCGAAGCTCGTCGACGGACGCTGCCCAACCTGCGGCCGCGAGGTGCAGTGGCTCTCGGAAGACGACTGGTTCTTCCGGCTCTCGAAGTACGGGCCGCGGTTGCTGGAACACTTCCGTGCGCATCCCGATTGGGTGCGACCGAAGAGCGTCTATAACGAGATGATGGCGCTCTTAGAAGAGGGGCTCGAAGATTTCAGCATCTCGCGAACAAACTTTGACTGGGGCGTGCCGCTCCCGGGAGGAGGCGGCGTTATCTACGTGTGGTTCGATGCGCTGTTGAACTACATCTCGGCGATCGGCTGGTCGGTGGATGACGATCGGTTTCATCGTTACTGGCCGGCATCCGTGCAGCTCGTCGGCAAAGAGATCGCGCGCTTTCACACGATCATCTGGCCGGCGGTGCTCTGGGCGCTCGGTGAGGAGGCGCCCAAACTCGTCTTTGCGCATGGCTGGATCACCGTCGAAGGGCAAAAGATCGGTAAGAGCCTCGGCAACGCGGTCGACCCGTTCGCGCTCGCGCAGCGTTTCGGCGCAGACTCGCTGCGATATTTCCTCCTACGCGAGGCGCCCTTCGGCAGCGACTTCTCCTACTCCGAAGAGAAGATCGCGCAGCGCCACAACAGCGATCTCGGCAACGATCTCGGTAATCTCGTCCACCGCACGCTTTCGATGTTGCAACGCTATCGCGACGGCGTCGTCCCCGCGCCGGGTGCAACGCCGCTGCTCGATCGGTTCTCCGAGTTGCCGGCAGTTGCCAGAGCCGCGCTCCTCGATCTCCGCTTTCGCGATGCACTTGAGGCGATGTGGGAGCTCGTGACGGCGCTCAACCGCTCGATCGA